>NZ_JBIVGV010000001.1:0-153844 GCF_044748865.1 Pseudomonas sp. NPDC089734
CGAACTCAGCAGTGAAACGATGCATCGCCGATGGTAGTGTGGGGTTTCCCCATGTGAGAGTAGGTCATCGTCAAGATTCATTTGCGAAACCCCAATTGCGAAGGCAGTTGGGGTTTTGTCTTTATGGGCGCAATAAATCTGAAACGGCTTATTCAGCTTCGTCCAGGTTATCGATGTGTCTGAATCGTTCGACCAGAAAATCAATCAGGCTGCGAACCCGAGCCGATAGATGCAGCTGCTGTGGATAAACGGCATACACATCCGCACGAGTCGGCGTCTGATCCTCCAGCACCAGACGTAGTCGACCGCTGCGCACATACCGGGCAATGTCCCACTCGGCCCTGAGCAATATTCCATAACCCTCCAGCGCCCAGTTCAGTGCGACTTCGCCATCGTTGCAGCCCAATGCTCCTCTCACCTTGATGTTCTGGGTTTTTCCGCCGTTGGTGAAACTCCACACGCCATGGGGCGTTTCGTTTTGCCTGAGAAAAATACAGTTGTGATGCTGCAGGTCCGACAAGCGCTGCGGCACGCCATGGCGCTCCAAGTACAGCGGAGACGCGCACAACAGGCGGCGGTTCGATGCGATCTTGCGGGCATGAAAAGCGGCGTCCGGCAATGTGCCGAAGCGGATGCCGAGGTCAAAGCCGTGGGTGGCCAGGTCCAGCGGGTGGTCGCTGATTTCCAGCTGGATCTCCACTTCCGGATAGCGAGAAAAGAACGCCGCCAATGCCGGCCCGATATAACGACGCCCAAAGCCCAGCGACGCATTGACGCGAATCAGCCCCTTGGGCGTTGCACGGCTGCTGCTGACCAACTGCTCGACCTCATCAATCTGGGTCAGGATCCGGGCTGCATGGGAAAAGTACAGCTCGCCCTCGGCAGTCAGGCTCATCGAGCGTGTTGTGCGGTTTACCAGGCGAACCCCGAAGCGGGCTTCCAGCGCGCTCAGGCGTTTGCTGACAGCCGGTGGCGTGATTCCAAGCTCTCGTGCTGTAGCCGCCAGGCTGCCCTGCTTGGCCAGTAGGTAGAAAAAAGACAGGTCCAGGGTCTGATTCATTCGTAACTCAGAGTTATTTATGTAGTTATTTTGAGTAACTCACCGCTTTGTACTCACTACATATACTCCCCCCACACTCGGCTGAACAGCCTGTTCAACCGTTACAACAAGAACGTATCAAAAGTGGAGTGGACCATGAGTGCATACAAGATTGCTGCAATCCCGGGCGATGGCATTGGCGTTGAGGTGATTGCTGCCGGTGTCGAGGTTCTGCAAGCCCTGTCGAAAAAATCCGGTTTTGAAATCGACTTCAAACACTTTGACTGGAACTCCGATAACTATCTGAAGAACGGCTACTACATTCCCGACGGCGGTCTTGAGGAACTGAAAACCTTCGACGCCATTTTCTTCGGTGCAGTCGGTGCCCTGAATGTGCCTGACCATATTTCCCTCTGGGGATTGCGCCTGCCGATCTGTCAGGGTTTCGACCAGTACGCCAACGTGCGCCCGGCCCGTGTTCTTCCGGGTGTCAAAAGCCCGCTGCACAACGGCGATCAGATCGACTGGGTCGTGGTGCGTGAAAACTCCGAAGGCGAGTATTCCGGCAATGGCGGACGTGTTCATCGGGGCTTGCCGGAAGAGGTCGCGACAGAGGTGTCGGTCTTCACCCGCGCCGGTGTCGAGCGTATTCACCGCTTTGCGTTTGAGCTGGCCCAAAGCCGCCCTCGCAAGCACTTGACCATGGTCACCAAGTCCAACGCCCAGCGCCACGGGATGGTGCTGTGGGACGAGATTTTCTACGAGGTCGCCAAGGACTTCCCGGACGTCAGGATCGACAAGGAACTGGTCGATGCCGTGACCACACGCATGGTGCTCAAGCCTGCGACACTGGATGTCATTGTCGCCACCAACCTGCATGCGGACATTCTGTCCGACCTGGCCGCGGCACTGTCTGGCAGCCTGGGGATTGCCCCCACCGCCAACCTGAATCCGTCACGCCGGTTCCCCTCCATGTTCGAGCCTATCCATGGTTCCGCTTTCGACATTACCGGCAAGGGCGTTGCCAATCCGGTGGCCACCTTCTGGACGGCCGCCATGATGCTGGAGCATCTGGGTGAAGCTGCTTCGGCGAAGCAACTGATGTCGGCAATCGAGGCCGTCACGGAAAGCGGGTTGCATACCCCGGACCTGGGTGGCACCGCCACCACCCGACAGATCACCGACGCGGTGATCAAGCTGATCAATCGTTGATTCAAAGTAGTACTGCGGCATAACGCCAGGAGGCGATCATCCATGCGTCTCCTGGCATTTCCTGACAACAATAAAAAATCAGGGCCCCGTCATGAAAAGAATTCTCTCGAAGCTGTACGTACAAGTCCTTCTTGCCGTCATCCTCGGCGCTGTCGTCGGTGTGCTGGTTCCTGAAACCGGAACCGCGCTCAAACCTCTTGGCGATGCCTTCATCAAACTGATCAAGATGCTGCTTGCGCCGGTCATCTTCCTGACCGTCGTGACCGGCATTGCCCGTATGGAAAACATGAAAGAACTGGGGCGAGTCGGTTTTCGCGCCCTGATCTATTTCGAGGTGGTGTCGACCCTGGCGCTGGTCGTGGGGCTGGTGGTGGTCGATGTATTCAAGCCGGGTGCAGGCATGAACATCGATCCGGCCACGCTGGATACCGCGAGCCTCGCCACGTACACCACGGCCGCCAAGCACGCCACGTTCATGGATTTCGTGATGAACATCATCCCCGACACCATTGTGGATGCCTTCGCCAAGGGAAATGTGCTGCAAATCCTGTTGTTCTCGATCCTGCTCGGTGTTGCACTGGCCAATGTCGGCCCGCGTGGCAAGGCGTTCGTCGACACGCTGGAAAGCCTCATGCAAGGCATGTTCAAGATCGTCAACATGGTGATGCGGCTGGCACCGATCGGCGCCTTCGGGGCCATTGCGTTCACCATCGGCAAGTACGGGTTTGGCTCGCTGTTTTCTCTGGGCAAGCTGATGGCGTGTGTCTACCTCACGTGCCTGGTGTTCGTCATTGTGGTGCTGGGGCCGATCTGCCGTTATTGCGGCTTCAGCCTGTGGCGGTTTCTGCGCTTCATCAAGGAGGAGCTGTTTACGGTGCTGGGCACCAGCTCTTCGGAATCGGTGCTGCCGCAGATGATTTCCAAGATGGAAAAGGCCGGCGTTTCCAAGCCGGTCGCGGGGATGATCATCCCATCCGGTCTGACCTTCAATCCCGATGGTCAGGCGATCTACTACACCATCGCGGCGATTTTCATCGCTCAGGCGACCAACACACCGTTGACCCTGACCGACCAGTTGATCGTACTCGCCGTGTTGATGTTCACCTCCAAAGGCTCGGCCGGGGTGACCGGTTCCGGGTTCATCATCCTGGCTGCGACACTGGCGTCGCTGGGGACCATTCCGGTGGCTGGCATGGTGTTGTTGCTGGGGGTAGACCGCTTCATGTCCGAGGCGCGGGCCATCACCAATACCATCGGTAACGGGGTGGGCACCATGGCAATCGCCCGATGGGTGGGGGCACTGGATATGGAGAAGATGAACAAGGCGCTCAATGGCGAGCGGGAGATGGGGACGTCTGAAGTGGAAGCGGCTGTCACTGTGGAAAATGCAGTCGTTCCCGGGTTGAAAAACGCTTCCCGGGCTTGAGAAGCGGGGTGGTGAAGCTCACCACCCCCCAGACTTCGGCGCCGTTATTCAGCCAGCGCCGGAGCCTCTTCCTGTCGGGCCTCTTCACGACGGCGGATGTACTTCCAGTCCGCCTCATCGATGTAGATACCGTTGGGACCGCTGCCGCCTTCCAGGTCGATGGCCACATGGGCCGAAACCTGAGGCTTCACGCTCGCCAGAATCGGCACGAAGCCCAGTTGCAGGCTGGTTTCCAGCAAGGCCGACTGGTTCTTCTCGTCGATGTCTGCCGCTTCGTCCAGGTAGTAAGGCAAGCGCACGCGACCGGCCAGATCGCGGTCCATCAGGTGCAGCAACAAGTACATGTTGGTCAGCGCCTTGATGGTCATGGTCGTACCGTTGGAGGCCGCGCCATCGATATCGGTGTGGATAACCGGTTGGCCATGGACCTTGGTGATCTCGAACGCCAGCTCGAACAGGTCTTTCAGACCCAACTGGTTGTGGTTGGCCGCCACCAGCCGGGCCAGGTATTCCTTGGCCTCTTCGTTCTTGTTGTCCTGTTCGGCGCTTTGGCTCAGGTCGAACACCGACAGGGTTTCGCCTTCTTCATACTGACCGGCACTGTGGATGATCTGGTCGATATGCTTGAGGGCTTCCTTGTTCGGCGCAAGGACGATGCGGAAGCTGGCCAGGTTGGACACCTGACGTTTGTTGATCTCGCGGTTGAACAGCGCCAGTTGGTGCTCGAGGCTGTCGTAGTCGCTGCGGATATTGCGCAAGGTGCGGGCAATGTCCGTCACGGCAGCACGGCGTGCCTTGCCCAGGGTCAGGGCTTCGTCGGTGCGGTGGGCATAAGCGTTGATCAACAGTTGCAGGCGACGCTCCACGTCCTCTTCGCTGTCGAACTTGGCCACGCCCTTGAGGCGGACCTGTGCGTACAGCGCTTCGATCTGGCCATCGCTGCGCAACAGGCTCTGCCAGCTGTCCTGATAGTCATTGAGCAGGGGCAGCAGGTTGTCCATGGAGTCATCGACCGGGTCCATGAACGGCGTACCGAATGGCATGTCCGCCGGCAGCAACTGACGGCGACGCAGTGCGTCATCCAGCGTGCGTTGCTTGGCTTCCATGTCACCGATCTGCCGGGCGACCAGTTGCAGCTTGGCGGACAGTTGCTGGACACGTTCGGTGAAGGCATCGCTGGAGCGTTTGAGCTCGTCCTGCGTGGCTTCCAGTTGCGCCAGTTCCTCATGCTTGCCGGCTTCTTCCGCGCTCAGGGTCTGGCTGCGACGGTAGTCTTCCAGCGCCTTCTGAGCGTCCAGAACCTGCTGGTACAGCGCTTCGGTCTGGGTTTTGCTGGCCGCGCGGTCGGCGGCGACCGCCTGCTGGGTCTTCAGTTGCTTGAGTTCTTTCTCCAGACGCTCTTTCTGGTCGCGCAAGGCGGCGCGGTCAGCCAGTGCCTGCAAGGCGGGTGGCTCGATATGCGACAGGTTGATCGAGAGGCCCGGCACCTGGAACTGGTCGCCCTTGAAGCCATCCAGAATGGTTTCCAGGGATTTGACCCAGGCGTCGCCATCGTCCAGCGCAATACCCTGTTCGCCCAGAGGCAGGCTGAACAGTGCACTGTTGAACAGGCGCATCAGGCGCTCGACATCCGGCTGCGAGAACTCTTCGCGCAGGCGGGCATAGCTGTTGTTGTCCGCGTGGTCGAGCTGCTGCTTGACCGATTTCAGGCGCTTTTCCAGATCCCGCAGGCGTTCTTCCAGATCTTCGGCGCTGAACTGCCGGGACTGGGCCAGGGCACCGGCCAGCTCGTCGTGAGCATCCTTGGCGGCCAGCAGTTGCTGCTCCAGCACCTTGACGTCATCGATCAGGGCGAAGCGATTCTTGAGCACCGACAGTTCGCCGAGCCAGCGCTGAATGCTGCTGATTTCACGCTCCAGACGCATCAGCTCCTGAGTGCTGTTGCGCTGGTCGTTCTGCATTTCGTCCTGTTGGGCACGGTAATGCTCGGCCTGGGTGACCAGCTCTTCCTTGCGGGCGCTGGAGTAGTCCGACCAGGTGCCGAGCAGCGAGTCCAGCAGCGGCGACAGGCGATGCAGCTTGCCGCGCAGGATATCCCGCTGCTTGACGCCGGCGGCCAGGGCTTCGACCAGCGGACCGGCGAGGACCAGCGAGTTGTAGTCCTGCTCCATGCGGCGCACATCGCGGAATGCTTCTTCGCACGCGGCGATGTAATCGACGCTGCCGGAACGCAGGCTGTGCTCGAAGGCATCCAGAAACAGCTGCTTGAGTTTCGCCGCGGTGATTTCGCGCATGTGCAGCAGGTTGATGAACAGGGCGCGGAACGTCTTGAGGCTCTGTTCGCTGGTGGAGCGCAGAGGGATCAGGGTCAGGTCCAGCGGGATCGACGTGTGTCCGCCCACCAGCAGACGACGCAATTCGTCCGGCTTCAGTTCGTAGGCTTTCAGGCCCTTGCTTTCCAGATTGCTGAACAGCTCTTTCTGGCGCAGACAGGTGTCGTTCTTCTGGTAATGGCTCAGGTCCAGCTCACCGGCATAGGCGAAGAACTGGTGACCGAAGCCGCCGCCCGGGCCGCGACCGACGACACCGATGACATGCGGACCGTGGGGCAGGGAGACCTCCACCAGAATGTAGCTGGTGTCCGAGGCAAAGTAGAAACGGCGCGACTGTTCCAGGCTGTACTTGCCGAAACTCATGTCCGACATGCGCGCCAGAATCGGGAATTGCAGGGCGTTGATCGAGGCGCTCTTGCCCAGGTTGTTCGCACCATAGACCGACAGCGGGTTTTCCAGTGGGAACAGGCCCAGGCTGTAGCCTGCGGTATTGAGCAGGGCAAAGCGGCGAATGCCATAACGTTCCTGGCTCATGCGCCCATCTCCTGTTGTTCTTCAGCGATTGCACGGGCCAGCGCCTGTTCTTCGGTTTCTTCGTCGAATTCGGTCAGGTCCAGCGGGTCGTCGGTCTGCAGCAGTTTTTCATCGCTGTCTTCATCGATCAGGATCGGCGTCGGCAGCGGCAGATCGCTGTGCAGGCTGGCGGCCAGGTCACGGTCCTGCTGCACTGACAGGCACACGTCAAGGAAACGGTGCATCGGTGGCAGGAAGCGATAGATGCCCATTTCTTCGCTGGCGAAGCCCAGTTGGGTCATGCGGCGCATGATCTTTTCTTCGAGTTCTTCCTGAGTCTGCACTTCAGCCTGCAGGAACAGGTCGCGGTACTTGTCCAGCATCGAAGGCAGCTCGTCGCGGCCCAGGGTGCCACCGTCGAGTACAGCCATCGGGTCACGACCCTGGTCGGCCAGATGCTCGACGAGGATGAAGGTGAACAGCGCCAGACGCTGTGCGGTCTTGTTGACCTGTGCAGCCGCCAGCTCCGGAACGAAGTAGTAGAAACCGCGGGTGTCACAGACCAGCTCGAACCCCAGCGCCTTGAACAGCATGCGGTACTGATCCTGGGCATTGGAGAGTTGGGCATACAGCTCCGGGTCGCGGCGGCTGATGTGATACCCCTTGAACAGCTCGCGAAAGATCGGCGCCAGCTGGGACATTTCGGAAAGATCAAGATGCATGAAGAGTGCTCTCGGAATTCTCGGACTGCTCGTCTCGGGTGGCAAGCAGGGCGAAGGAGCGCAGGCTGACGCGATGCTCCTGAGTGAAATACTCGCGACGCTCCAGGCGTTCACGGGCGAAGCGTTTGTCGCGGGACAGGCGCGAGAACCAGTACAGCAATTCGTCGGTGGCACCGTTGGGTTCCTGCTCCAGCAGCCAGACCATCAGGTCGGGCATCGGCAGGGCATTTTCGCAGCGCTCGAGCATTTCCTTGACGGTACGCGGTGCCTGGGGCGGTACGCCCTTGCGGGTGCTGCCGCTGGCCTTGGGGAACTTCGCCGGTTTGGGCTCGAAACGCGCCAGGGCGTAGACGTAGGCCTCGACCTGGCTGGCACTGCCGAGAAACGTGCTCTGTGGGCGCGTGAACATCGGCATGGCCGCTTGCGGCACGGCATCGATGCCCTTGCGACGGATGGCCGACAGGGCCAGCGCTGCGCCACGGGTCACCGCGTTATGACGACGGGCTTCCTCGCGCAGCGGCAGCAGCAGTTCCCGTGCATGGCGCAGGGTGAGCTGGGCGCTGGTCTGCATTTCCAGGATGCGCGCGTGGGTGCGCAACAGCATGTCGTCGTCCACCAGATGTCCCAGGCGCTGCTGTTCGGTCAGCAGGCGCAGCAGGACGTTCTCGACCTTGCGCACGCCTTGCTCGAATGCACCGTCGGCGTTCACCAGCTGGATCATCGGCTCGACGTATTCGTCCCAGGTTGCCAGTACCTCGGCGTAGCGCTGGCGCAGGGGAATCTGGCGGTCGCTGGTCTTGGCGCGATCGGCCACGGCAACCAGCGCCTGTTCGTCGTTGGCGAGCTTTTTCAGGACATCGCGCACGCGCATGTCCAGCAGGCGCAACTGGCGGGCCAGGTCGTTGGCGTCGCGAATGTCGAAGGCGTCCTGGATGTAACCGGCCAGCCGCTCCAGATGGCGCAGGTAGGCTTCGATTTCCAGGCACAGGCCCAGACGGTGCTCACGGCGCAGATAGGACAGGAAGTCATGGATCTGTGCATTGAGCTCGAAACGGTTCGGGCTCTTGGCGACAGGCACCAGAATGTCCAGACGAATCCACACATCCAACAGATTGGTGATGTCTTGCGGGGTACTGTCCAGCTGCTGAGCGGCCAGTTGCTGACGCAGTTCGCTCAGGCTCAGGGTGCCCTGGTCGAAGTGCTCGCATAAAGGCTCAAGTAGCGCCCAGTGTTCGGCAAGGGCGCGCAGGACGCGCTTGGGTTCGATCATTGGTAGGCCGACTGTTGGCAAATGAAAAGCAGCGATTGTACTGCATCAGCCGCTCAAGATTTCACCTCCCGGCGATCAACTGCGGCGCGAAACCGCGAAGAGCGCTAGAATTGCGCGCTTAACTTATCCACAGGTGGCCGACCTTTGCTGAACGAGTCCCGTCGCCGCGCCTATTTGACTGCCATGCAGGTGGTCAACTGGTTGCCGCGCACTGAACTGCCTTTCGCGGCTCCGTCTCGCCCGGAGCTGCTTGCGCTGTTGCCGGTCGAGGTCGAAAGCGTTGCACCTGCCGTACCGGAATCGGCGGCTGCTGCTCAGGCCACTGCGGCGGCTGTGCCTGTTGCACGTCAGGCTGAGCGTCCGAAGATCGAGGTCCCGCGTCCCTCGTCTGCCAGCAAAAGCGCGCCCGTGGCGGCATCAGAAGAAGCGGCTGCAGCACCGGTCAAGCCCGTTGCCGTGCCACCCCCGCGTTTTTCCTTGCAGTTGCTGAGGGCGGGGCGTTGCCTGTTGCTGGTGGAGCTGCCCACCGGGCAACCTTTCCAGAGCCGCGACCCTTCCTATCTGCTGCTCAAGGACATGCTGCGCGCGGCTGGCCTGCCCAATAGTCCGCAGATCATCGGTGAGCCGGTGCGCTGGCCGCTGCTGGTTCGCGGGAATATGGATCAGGGGCCTGAAGCGGCGCGTGACTTTGTGCAGGAGTTTGTTGCGGCCCGTCTGGAAGACGAGCCCTGTGCCTGTCTGTGGCTGATCGGCCAGCCTGCCGTGCGTTTTGCCGGTGAGGCGGAAGTCGATGCGTACAATCGCGAACTGCAAATCGAAGGCCTCGGGTCTGCCTGGGCGCTGCCGGGTCTGGAATTACTGATGGACGAGCCTCACCGCAAGGCTGACGTCTGGCAAGCCATGCGTCGGCTGATGGCGCGCTGGAAATCCGTAGATGAGTGATGCAATAACCTTCCGCCCGATGACCGAGGCCGATCTGGATGCGGTATTGAAGATCGAGTACGCCGCCTTCAGCCATCCCTGGACGCGGGGGATTTTCCTCGAAGGCCTCAAGACCTATGAAATCTGGTTGATGTTCGAGGGCGCGCAACAGGTGGGGCATGGCGTCATTCAGGTCATCATCGACGAGGCGCACCTGCTCAATATCACCGTCAAGCCCGAAAGCCAGGGGCGTGGCCTGGGCTTGCGTCTGCTGGATCACCTGATGAAGCGTGCCTATCAACTCAACGGCCGCGAATGCTTCCTCGAGTTGCGTGACAGCAATCGACCGGCCTACCGGCTCTACGAGAACTATGGTTTCAACGAGATCGGCCGGCGTCGCGATTACTACCCGGCCGTGGGCGGTCGCGAGGATGCCGTGGTCATGGCCTGTACGCTTCTGGAGTGATGCTGGCGTTCGTGATGGCACCGCGTGACTTGGAGAGAGGGACGCCAGTCATAGAGGGGCATCATTATCGAGGCGTCATAGCATGAACGATCTACAAGACCTGATTGATAACAACGAGCGCTGGGCCGATGCGATCAAACAGGAAGACCCTGAGTTCTTCGCCAAGCTGGCTCGCCAGCAAACCCCGGAATATCTTTGGATCGGCTGCTCGGATGCACGCGTTCCCGCCAACGAGATCGTCGGCATGTTGCCGGGCGATCTGTTCGTACACCGCAACGTGGCCAACGTCGTGTTGCACACCGACCTGAACTGCCTGTCAGTCATTCAGTACGCCGTTGATGTACTGAAGGTCAAACACATCCTCGTGACCGGGCACTATGGTTGCGGTGGTGTGCGAGCGTCCATGCAGGATCGTCAGTTCGGCCTGATCGATGGCTGGCTGCGTTCGATTCGCGATCTGTATTACGAAAAGCGTGACGAGTTGGCCAAGCTGCCGACCGAGGAAGAGCGGGTTGACCGCCTGTGCGAACTCAACGTGATTCAGCAGGTGGCGAACGTTGGCCATACCAGCATCATCCAGAACGCCTGGCACCGTGGCCAGAGCCTGTCGGTGCATGGCTGCATCTACGGCATCAAGGATGGCCGCTGGAAAAGCCTGAACGCGACCATCAGTGGTCCGGAACAACTCCCACCGCAGTATCGTCTGCGCCCCCTGTAACCACCACCTCTGTAGGAGCGGATTCATCCGCGAAAAGGCCGGTACATCCGCAATAAATACATTGCCTGAAATACTGTCATTCGCGAATGAATTCGCTCCTACGGGGAGGCGGTTACAACACAAACCTCTGCACCATCAGGTTCAGGTCCGTGGCCAGCATCGACAAGGCATTGCTGGCGACGGTGGTTTGCTGTGCGCCCGAGGCGGTCTGGCTGGACAGGTCGCGGATGCTGCTCAGGTTGCGGTCCACTTCACCGGCCACCTGTGCCTGCTGTTCGGCGGCGCTGGCGATGATCAGGTTGCGGTCGTTGATGGTGGTGGTCGAGCTGATGATGACGGTCAGCGCTTCACCGGTCGCGGCGGCCTGTTCCAGGGTCTGGTTGGCTTGCGTGGCCGTGTGGCGCAGGGCGTTTGCGGTTTCCTGGGTGCTCTGTTGAACGCCGCTGATCAGCTCTTCGATTTCGGTGGTCGAGGCGCTGGTGCGCTGCGCCAGTGAGCGTACTTCGTCGGCAACGACGGCGAATCCACGGCCCGCTTCACCGGCGCGTGCCGCTTCGATGGCCGCATTGAGTGCCAGCAGGTTGGTCTGGTTGGCGATGGCGCGAATCACATCGAGGATACTGCTGATGTTCTGGGTCCGTTCGGCCAGGCCTTCTGCCTGATGCGACGAATCCAGCACATTGCTGGTCAGTTCCTTGATCGAGCTGATCGTGGCCGACAACCTGTCCTTGCCTTGTGCCGCCGCCTGGTTTGAGGCTTCCGATTCGGTCACGGTGTTGCTGGCATTGCCCGCCACTTCCACGGCTGCCTGGCTCATCTGGTTGACCGCGACCGCTGCCTGTTCGATTTCATCGTTCTGCAGTTGCAGGTTCAGGGCGCTGGCCTCGGCGATGGTGCCCATTTCCTGGACGGATTGAGACAGTTGGGTTGCCGCTGCGTAGATCTGGTCGATGGTGCCGTGCAGGTTGCTGCGCATGCGGCCCAGCATGATGAGCAGTTGTGCGGGCTCGTCCTTGCCTGGCGGGATGACCTGTTCGGTCAGATCGCCTTCGGCAATGGTATTGGCGATGTGCAGGGCGTAACGCACCGGATAGATGATGCTCACACTCAAGCGCCACGCCAGCAGCAGGGTCAGGACCAGCGCCACCACAATGGCGCTCAGGGCGATGATGCGGGTCTGTTCATAGCTGGCACCTGCCGCTTCAACGGCCGTGGCTGCACTTTGTTTGTTGAGTTCGCGCAGCAGTTGCACCTGCATGTCCATCAGGTCGCCCTGCAAGGCCAGCATGGTGTTGGACAGCATGCGCGCTTCGTCCAGTTTGTTCTGTTCGATCAGCTTGATCTCATCCTGCAGGCCGGGCATGAACGCGTTATAGGCATCCTGCAAGGCAATGATCGAGTCATGCTCCGTGCCTTCGGGGACGCGCGCCAGGTATTCCTTGAAGCCTTTCTCGACTTCATTGCGCAGTTGTTCGACGTTGATCTTGCTGTTGATGACCGCACCGGGATCGTCGGCGTTGGCGATCAGTCGTGTCGTTTCGCTACGCAGTTTCACGAGGCCGATGGCAATCGCATCCGCCATGGCAATACTGGGTAACGCGCCACTTTCCACGGCCTCTCCCTGGTTACGAATGTCCTGCATTTGCAGCAGGCAGAAAGCTCCTAGCGCAACCATCAGCAACGACGTGATGCCAAAGCACAGCACCAGGCGCGATGTGATCTTGAAGCGGCGCAATACCATCGTTCTGGATTGCTGACGCAAAAAACGAGGCAGGAATTTTTTCACGGCAAACAACCTCTATAGACAGGCATCTCGAAGGAGCCGTTTATAAGGCAGTTATGTGATGTCTTTATGACATCTTGCGAAAGCGTTGCCGTTTTGGCATCAAGAGTTGGTAGTGCGGTTCAGGGCTGTGAAGGCGGTGAGGGGGCTTCGATTTCTTCCATCAGTTCAGCCAGAAAGCGTTGCAGGCGGGCATGCCTGATCCGGGCCATTTCTGCGCCGGTCTCGGTCTGGAAGTGGTCGGCCAGATGCAGGAGCTTGGTGTGGAAGTGATCGACGGCAAAATGTTTGTCGTCGTAGGGGCGTTGAAGGGCCTGCGGATCCTGCGGGTCATAGAGCGCGCTGCCCATCCGTCCGGAAACATAGAACACTCGCGCCACACCCACCATGCCCAGGGCATCCAGACGATCGGCATCCTGGAGGATTCTGGCTTCGAGCGTCGCGGGTGGTATGGCCGCTGAAAAGCTGTGGGCCTCGATGGCATGGGCGACCGCCGCGATTCTGATTTCGTCCCACCCCATTTCGGTCAAGAGGTCGGTTGCTTTCGAGGCTGCCAGCCGTGAGGCGCTGGCGCGAAAGGGCGAGTCCTTCTCGACGGACACGCAGTCATGCAGCAGTGTCGCCGCCAGCAGGATCTCCTGATTCCCCCCTTCGTGGTCGCGAATGGCGCAGACATTCTTCCAGACCCGCAGCAAGTGAGAGATATCGTGCGAACCGTCTATCTTCTTCGCCTGGGTGTGGGGTATCAGCCGTCTGGCGAAGTCCTGAAAAGGCGCAAAACCGGCGTCTGTCATTGACTGACTCCTGATGGGGCTTGTGTAAGTAAAGCACTGCGAGGCGGGTCGTTCGACCGGGCCTTGCGTTCTTTGTCGGCTACTGCGCAAAAATGCTGCCGATCTGTCGGGCAATCAAGCGTGCGCCATTGTCGTTCAAATGGTTGAAATCCTTGTAATAGGAGTTCAGGTCGCCCAACAGGCAATATTGATCCTTGCAGAACACCTCATCCAGATTCACCAGCGCTATCGTCTTGTTGCGGCTGTCACGCTCGAACAGTTCGCGGGTGAAGCGTTGCAGGTCATGGTGTTTCTCGATGGGCACGGACAGCCGACTGATGATCTGCAACTTTTCCTCCCGGGTTTGCGCGTGATCCCGTGCCAGACGGTAATAGAGGCTCTTGGGATTGATCATCTGTTGCGGGACCTGGGCCACGATAAAGACTTCGACGCCGAGGCCCCGGTACGCCTGAACGGTTCTGTGCAACGCGGACTGGAACAGCGCACGTGAGGCTTCCCGGCTTCTTTCCTGGCTGTCGCGGGAAACCAGAAAGTATTGGCTCATCTTCCGGTCCCCATAATCGCCGTCTGTGTAGAGGGTCCAGCGTGACACCAGCACGACTTTCTTGATGTTGTGCTTCATCACGTACTCGAACTCACGGTTGGCCAGGGTTTCGCAGACGCCCGCTTCATAGTTGCCGTGGGCAACATCCACGCCCAGCAGCGGCAGGCAGCCTCCCAGTCCGATATGCACGATGGCTTCATTCCGTTCCCGGGCGATTGCATCGAATGTCGACAGCAAGGCTTCGGCATGGCTGTCACCAAAGATGGCCAGTTCCGGCGGGCGCCCCTTGTCGGCCGCTCCCAGCAGGCAGAAGTCGATGTCCCAGCCTTGGCCGCCATAGTGCCGGTCACAGCCATGGCGGATCTGCGGGTCGGCAAAGGCCTCGAATATCGCGGGGTCGACATTGAAGCGCTGGGTGAAGCCGTTATTGAGATAACCCGTCATCCCCAGCGCAATGAATAGCGTCGACGTTGCGCCACCGAACATGAAGACCTGGCGACGGCTGAAATGGCCTTTCTTGCGAAAGACCTGTTCCACAAAGCGCCAGCTCAGCCAGGCGAATACCAGCGACAACAAGGCCAGCGACAGCATCAACGGCAATCCCGGTTCGGTCAGGCTGACTTGCCGGGCAAAGGCAAACAAAGGCTGATGCCAGAGGTAGGCGCTGTAACTGATCATGCCAATCAGGACGAATGCACGCGTGCTCAGCAACCGGCCGACCCAGGTGTGCGGGGTGGCGAAGAGAATGATCAGCGCGGCCCCCAGCGTCGGCACCAGTGCATTGAGGCCGGGGAATGACGTACTGCTGTCGAAAAACACAAGGGCGTAGGCAATCAGCAGTGCGCCGAGCATTGTTGCCCCCTGGTTGAACAGGCTCGGGCCTTGGTGTCTGGGCTTCCATGAGAAATAAAAAGCAATGAACGAGCCGAGCAGCAACTCCCAGGCCCGGGCATGCAACAGATAGAACGTGTGGGTGGCGTCGTCTCGTGCGCCGAGTTGAGAAATCGTCAGGCTCGCCAGGGCAACGATCATCAACAGGCTAAACAGCCACTTGCGCCCCAGCCCCCAGCCCAGCATCAGGAACAGGGGGAAGAAAAGGTAATACTGCTCTTCCACCGCCAGGGTCCAGGTGTGCAGCAAAGGTTTGAGTTCTGCTGTCGCGTCGAAGTAGCCGCTCTCCAGCCAGAACAGCACATTGGATGAAAAGGTCGGGACGGCCACCAGGCTCTTGGCGAAGTATTTGAGGTCCGGCGGGTCGAGGATCAACCAGGCCAGGGGCAGACACATCAGCATCATCACGAACAGCGCAGGCAATATCCGCCGTGCGCGGCGTTCATAGAAGTTGATCAGCGAGAACGTTCCGGCCTGCATCTCGCCCAGAATGATCGAGGTGATCAGGTAGCCGGAAATCACGAAGAAGATATCCACACCGACAAATCCACCCGACAGCCCATGCAGGCCTGCGTGGAACAGAATGACCGGCACGACGGCGACCGCACGCAGACCATCGATTTCCGGGCGATAGTCGAGTGCCGGATTGTGAGAGAGACGCATGTGTTTGCCCTTTGATAGGGGCGTAGTGCGGTTACAGCGGGCTGCAATAGCTACCGCCAACGCGAGGCGTGGAGTGTTTTGATTGAGGGCTGCAAACGGCGTAATGGCAGGAGAGGTGATACAGACGCCGGTCATTTGTACAACAGCCGTTTTGAGCTGTCCAGCGCAGGAGCTGAACGACGAAGGCCGGGCGACCTTCGTTGTTCAGGGTGTCATCAAGGTTGCCGGTTGACCCATTGCAAGGTGTAACGCAATGAGGCATCCAGCATCGGGCCATGGCTCAGACCGGGGAAAACCTTGTATTGGTGGCTCAAGTGGCTCACGGACTGAAGGGATGCCAGAAAGGTCCGCGCTGCACGGTCTGCCGGTTGCTCCGTCAGTTGAATCGGAGGAGGGGCGGCAGGCTCCTTGTCGCCCCGCATCAACAGCAGATTGGCCTTGTGGGTTCCCAGTCGCGCTCCGAAGCCGTCCAGTTCCTGGTTGATCCAGCCATCGTTCCACCACAGGGAAGGGCTGGCCGCCGCATAGTTCTGAAAGTCTCGAGGACGAGTCAGCAAGGCATGCAGCACCAGCAGACCGCCGTAAGAGTGGCCCCATAACGTCTGACGCCGGGTATTGAGCGCGACCTTTTGGGCGACCGCCGGTTTGATGCGTGTCTGCAACAGATCGAGAAATGCATCGGCACCGCCGTTGGGCTGCCCGGTCAAAGGGTCGCGTTGCTCTCCTGAACCCGTAGAGGGCGTGTAGTCTAACGTGCGGCTGGCGCGGTCGATCCGGTTGTTCGTCGCGTACCCGATGACCACCAGAACGGGAGCGGCACCCTGGTCCAGCTGCTGCAACAGGTCCGGTGCCAGGCTGCCCAATGCGGCATTGCCGTCCAGCATGTACACCACCGAAAACCCTTCCTTGGGAGCAGAGCGTTTAGGGCTGGCGACCCAGACCCGGTAATGGCGCTGGCCGTCGACCGAGTCGATATCCAGTGTCTCGAAACGGTACGGCAGGTCCTGACGCTGCAACACGGCACCGTCCATCGGCTGCTCTGCGACCGGGCGTGCCTGAAGCGACGGGCTGCCCATCCACAGGACAGCCAGTGCCATGAACAGTTTTTTCAGGCTGTGGACTTTCATCAGAATGACGCCGTCAGGCTGGTGAACACCGTTCTGCCCGCTTCGTTGTAAGTCGCAGCCCCCGCGCCGTCGATGTTGGTGACACCCTGGGCGTTACCGGCGCGATACAGACGTTTGTCGAACAGGTTTTCAACCCCGGTTGTCAGGCTCAGGTTCTTGGTCAGCTCATAAGTGCCACTCACCCCGGCAATGGCGTAAGGCGACAACTGGTTATTGGCACTGCCGGTGACACGGTTGCCGTGATAGTCGTATTTCTTGGGTTTTTGCTTGCCGTACCAGGCCACATTGAACTGGAAGGACAAGTCATTGAGTGCCTGCCAGTCGAGCATCGAATTGACGGTGTACTCGGGCGTCACCGACAGCACATCGCCGGTTTCCTTGTTTTTCGATTGCAGCATCCAGGTGAAGTTATTGGTCCAGGTCAGCGCGTCGGTCAGCGGCAGGGTCAGGTTGCCTTCCAGCCCTTCGACCAGTGCTTCGGGGATGTTTTCCCAGGTGAAGATACTCGCATTGGCGGTGCTGCCACTGCCGCCGCTCGCGGTGCCGACGGGCGTCATGCCGGATTCGATCTTGTTCTTGTAGTCGTTGCGGAAGTAGGTCAGCCCGGCCACCACGCCGTCATTCTTGTACTCGATACCCAGTTCCTTGTTGATGCTGTTCTCGGCCTTGAGGTCGGCATTGCCCCGCAGGTAGCAACTGGTGGTTTGCCCGTAGCAACCCTGGCCGTTGCTGTACAGCAAGTAGTTGGGGTTGAGTTGATAGAGGTTCGGGGCCTTGTAGGCGCGGGCAATACCGGCTTTCAGGGTCCAGGTCTCGGTCAGTTCCTGAGACAGGTTGAGCGACGGGCTCCAGTTGTCGCCGACGATATCGTGATGGTCCACGCGCAGGCCCGGCGTCAACTTGGTGCCGGGGCGTATTTCCATGTTGTCTTCGACGAACAGCGACGAGATCCGCGCCGACATTTCGGTGCTGCGGTTGCTGCTCGACAGACCGGAAATGCTGCCCCCGGCTGTGGTGGTCTGGGTATTGGAACTTGGATCATCGAGTTTCTGTTCGACCCACTCGCTGCCCAGCGTGACGACCTGCTCGACACCCCAGTGCAGCGGCACGTTGACTTCGCCATGGGCGGTCAGGTCTTCCAGGACGGTGGTATTGAAGGCCGTGCTGGAAAAAATCCCCTCGGTGCCACCGGCCAGCCCTTCGCTGATGCGGTTGTTACGGGTCTTTTCGTATTGCAGGTAGGCCAGCGAGTCGCCCCAGTCCCAGTCACCACGGTGCGTGAAGGCATAGGTTTCGCGGAAGGTGCGATTGGTTTCCCGGCCCAGCAGTTGTTTGACCGAACTGTTGGAGTTGGTGTTTTGCGTATCACCGGTGTAGATGTTGCCCTGGCGGCTGTAGCCCGCCTCGAAGTCCAGGGTCTGCTGAGGAGACAGTTTCCAGCTCAGCATGGCTTTGACATCCTTGTTGCGCACGCCTTCACGGCCAGCGGGCAAGGTACCGGCCTGGGTGCCGATGCGTGTCGATTCATGACCGCTGTTGATGTCCCAGTCATCGGAGTCTGTCTTGGCCACATTGCCGAAGACGCGATAACTCAGGGTGTCGGTCAGCGGGCCGCTCAGGCCGAAGTTCATGCGTTTGGTCGCGCCTTCGTCGCCATGTTGCGGGAAGGAACTGTAGATCGTCGCCGAACCATGGGTTTCCGGGGTGGGCTGCTTGGTGATGATGTTCACGACACCGCCTGCCGCACCGTTGCCATAGCGGGCCGCTGCCGGGCCACGAATGACCTCGATGCGCTCGACCTGATCGGCAGGCACCCAGTTGCTGTCGCCACGGCTGTCCCGTTCCCCGCGCCAACCATAGCGCACTGAGTTGCGGCTGCCCACCGGCTTGCCGTCGATCAGGATCAGGGTGTTTTCCGGCCCCATGCCGCGAATGTCGATCTGACGATTGTTGCCGCGCTGGCCGCTGCTGGAGTTACCGGTCAGGTTGACGCCAGGCATGGTACGAATCAGTTGCGACAGGTCATTGGCGGGAGGACGCTTCTTGATGTCTTCGGCGGTGATGATCGACACGCCGGGGGCCTGTTTGATCTCTTCTTCGGCGGTCGCCAGGATGGTCTGTGCTTCCAGTTCCACAGGTTTGGCAACGGTTTCCTCTGCCGATGCGAGGTGAGGAAGCAGGCTGCAGGTGCTTAACAGCAGCGCGAAGAAGGGCAGGGGCGGCAGTCGCAAAAACATCGGTGATCTCCTGATGCAGCTTGTCTGGCTAATAGCATTTAGCCTTGAGAGATCGCTAATGATAGTGAGATGCAAATGCGAGTAAAGCGCATTAACTTTCTAAACATTTGCCGCTTGCAGCCTGATATTCATGCGCAGGCCTTGATGGCCGCGGCTGGCCCACAGCGTGCCATTCTGCAGCTCGATCGCTCGCCGGGCGATGCTCAGCCCCAGCCCGAAGCCTTTGCCTTGAGTTCCGTCGAGCCGTAGAAAAGGCTCGAAGATACGCTGCAGGTCAGCCTCTGGAACTCCGGGGCCCTGGTCTTGCAGGCACAGCTGCCAGTGATCGCCATCGCGCACGCCCGACAAACTCACGATGCCTGTTTCGGGAGAGTGGCGA
The DNA here is from genome assembly GCF_044748865.1 of Pseudomonas sp. NPDC089734. Classification (NCBI taxonomy): domain Bacteria; kingdom Pseudomonadati; phylum Pseudomonadota; class Gammaproteobacteria; order Pseudomonadales; family Pseudomonadaceae; genus Pseudomonas; species Pseudomonas sp. NPDC089734. Next base: position 19,039 of record NZ_JBIVGV010000001.1, read on the forward strand.
ATGGCGTTTCGCAACAGGTTCTCCAGCGCCTGGGCAAAGCTGTCCAGGTGAGCCAGCACCACGCAGTCGGCGCTCAGTTCGCAGGGCAGCCTTGAAGCGGGCCAGCCGCTCTCGAACATGGCATCTGTGATCAGTGCTTCCCAGACCGACAGCACGACGACAGGTTCGAGCGGCAGATCCGGACGCTCGGTCTCGAACCAGGCCAGGTCCAGCGAGTCATCCACCAGCCGCTGCATGTCGTCCACTTCCCTGGCCAGGCGTTGCTGCAATTGCTGCGCAGGCAATTCGCTCTCGCTGGCGATACGCAGCCGTGCGAGGGGCGTGCGGATCTCATGGGACAGGGTACGCAATAACTGGCGCTGCTGTTTCAGGCTTTGTCGCAAACGCTCGGCCATGTGCTCGAAGGCGCGGGCCAGCTCTCCCAGCTCGTCGCGCCTTCTGGAAACCGAACTGTCGATGACGCTGTCCAGGTCATCGGCACGCAGGGCGTTGGCGCGTTCACGCAGGTCAGATAACGGGACGACCAGTTGCCGATAAAACAGCAGCCCCAGCACAAACGCGAGCAAGGCCGGGACGACCCAGTGAGTGAACAGGTGCGTCCAGGGCGTCAGCCCGGCCGGTAACAGCCGCTCGGGCAACTGCATGACCAGACGGCCCTGTTCGGGGTGAAGGGGAAATTCGATGCTCACAAACGGCAGTTGATCCTGCAGGCGTCGGCTCATGGGCCAGTCCAGCTTGCGCATGAACGTCAGGTGACTGCTTTCTTTAGCGCTCAGGGGCTGTGTGCCCAGGCTTTGCAGGTGCGGCCCGATGACGGCGACCCAGGTTTTCTCACTCTGTTGCAAGGCCTCTCGCCAGCGTTCCAGTCGCTCGGGATCGCGGCTCTGCCAGACCTCTTCGGCCTGTTGGGCGTAACTGGCGAGTCTTGCCTGATCAGCCGGGTCCAGAAAGTAAGTGCTGCGCTCGACCTGCAGGCTCCAGCTCCAGATCGCCCACACCAGCAACAGGCAGAACCCGACCTGCGCGAGGGCCAGCTTCCACAGCAGTGAATGGCGCAGGCTCATCCGTCGGCCTTTACCTGAACCAGCACATACCCCTGATTGCGCACGGCCTGAATCGATAGGTCATGCACATCAATGGCCGTCAGCTTGCGGCGCAGATTACAGACATGAACGTCCAGGCCACGGTCCAGCCGCGTATAGCCCCGGTGCAGGACATGCTGATACAGAAACGCCTTGCTCAGTGGCTCGCCCATGTGTTCCTGAAGCGTGACCAGCAGACGAAACTCCGAAGCGGTCAGGCCGGCAGCCCGGCCCTTGGCTGAAACATCCTGCGCCACGAAATCCCTTTGCAAGGCGTCCGAAGCCGCGGAAGGCAACGGTTCCCAGCGTCGACGATCCAGTGCGACGCGCCGCAACAGGGCATCGACCCGGGCATCCAGCTCGGCAAGGCTGAACGGCTTGGGCAGGTAATCGTCGGCACCTTGGGTAAAACCGCTGATGCGATCCTGCTCGGCCCCCAGGGCCGACATCAGAATGACCGGAATCCCTTGTTCGCGGCGCAGGCTGGCCAGCACGTCCAGCCCGCCCAGGCCTGGCAGCATGATGTCCAGCAGCACCAGGTCGAATCGCTGCCCGCTGGCCAGTTGCAGGCCGAGATCGCCGCGCTCGCTGCTGGACAGCGCGAAGCCTCTTCGTGTGAAGTGTTCGCTCAGGTGGGTACGCAACTGCACATCGTCTTCAATCAGAAGCAGATGGACAGGCGTTTCATCAGGAGATGTTTGCGGATGAGATTTATTCACAGTTGCGATCATCTCATTCACGACCCTGTGCGGCAACGTTCCGTTTCTGAAAAACACAGGTCCGGGGTGTTGCGCAGAACCCGCGCAGGCTGCACTGCCGATGCCCGTTCCCCTAAAAGATGAAAAGCCCTTTATAATCCATGGTTTTTCCCCCTTCGATGTGAGAAACACTGTGAGCTTACCGTCCTGCCCGAAATGCAATTCCGAGTACACCTATGAAGACGGCACAATGCTGGTCTGCCCGGAATGCGCCCATGAGTGGTCTGCTGACGGCGACAGCGCTGAGGCTTCCGATGACGTGAAAGTCATCAAGGATTCCACCGGCAACGTGCTGCAGGACGGCGACACCATCACCGTGATCAAGGACCTGAAGGTCAAGGGCTCCTCGCTGGTGGTCAAGGTCGGCACCAAGGTCAAGAACATCCGTCTGGTCGACGGCGACCACGATATCGACTGCAAGATCGACGGTATCGGTGCCATGAAGCTGAAGTCCGAGTTCGTCCGCAAGGTCTGATACGGCTCACACTTCGCGTGATTTGAAACGCCTCGCTGGTCGCCTTGATGACCGCGAGGCGTTTTTGTTTTCCGGGCATACTGGCTTCATTCATGTGGCTTCAGCGGTAAAGTGTCGGTTCTTCAAGGAGAACACTGTATGCCTTCAACTCCCGCTCCCTATTTGCAGGCCGATGAGTGTGTCGTGCTCTTCGATGGCGTCTGCAAGCTGTGCAATGGCTGGGCGAAATTTCTCATTCGTTACGACACTTCCCGGCGTATCCGGCTGGCGGCCGTTCAGTCCGCTGAAGGGCAGGCGCTGCTGAAGTGGGCGGGGTTGCCGGTCGATCAGTTCGACACCATGGCCGTGATCCTCAATGACTGCCTGTTCCTGCGTTCCGATGCCTTTCTTCAGGTCATGCGCCAGATGCCACGACCGTGGTCCTGGCTGGTGGTGTTACGCATTGTTCCCCGTCCCTTGCGCGACTGGCTCTACGACCGCATTGCCTTGAATCGCTATCGCCTGTTTGGCCGTTACGACAGTTGCCTGCTGCCCACGGCGGACCATGAACAGCGTTTTCTCAAGGCGGCTGCTCATGAGTGAGTTACAGCGTATTGCCTGGGTCGCCCGGGCGGGGCTGGCGCTGATGTTTTTCTACCATGGCTTGGTGCCGAAGATTCTCTGGCTCAGTCCGGGAGAGGTCGAGATGATCCAGTCCCATGGTTTCGCTGATGTGCAGTGGGTGGCCTGGCTGAGTGGCGTCGCGGAAATAGTCCTGGCGATCTGTTTGCTTTCCGGGCGTTTCAAGCGGGCGTCAGTAATGGTCAGTGCCGTCGTGCTGGCCGGCTTGCTGATCGACGTGGCCCTCATCAATCCCCACTTTCTGGTGCAGGCGTTCAACCCGGTGTCTTTGAACGGCGCGGGCCTGGCCTTGTGCGCCGTGGTCTGGCTTGCCGAACGTTCAACGCACCTCGACCAGCACCGGGCAGGGTGAGGCATTGAGGATCTTGCCGCCGACGGAGGGGTCAAGCAGGCGGCCGAGAAACGTCAGATGGCGATGCCCGATGACGATCAACTGGCTGTCGATCCGTGTGGCTTCTTCGCAGATGGCCTGTGCAGGGTCGCCGGTCAGGGTCTGGGCGGAGCAATGGATGCCCCGTTCCTGAAGTTGCAACAGGGCGCTTTCAATGAGGTCTTCGGCATGGTGCTGCTCAGTGGCGGCCGCCGGGTACTCCTGATTGGCGAACAGGCTTTTGCTGTCGTCCAGCGCATAAGCCGGGTCCAGTACGCAGACCAGATGCAGGCGTGTATCGTCACTGGCCGAACGGGCAAAGGAACTGGCCAGTTCCAGCACCTTGCGGCTTTGCGGGCTGCCATCGAGTGCGACCAGAATCGTTTTGAACATGCAGGCTTCTCCTCGTGATCGGCCAGTCTGCATGCCCATCGGCCCTCGGTAAATGCTGCGGGCTGCAACTATAAAATGCACCTGACGCAATCCTGATGTGTGTGCGTTACCGGCTGTCAGCGCATCGGGTTCATGACTGATCGACTGGTTGTGATCCCTGTCATCCAGACGTAGAATTCCGGCCATCCGGTTATATCCCCATACCCACAAGAATCCACCTCGCACGCTGCGCTCGATCATCAGTTCATGAGCGGGGCGTTTTTGCGTTTGTGTTCCGGTATCGGGGCTGGCCTGAGTGTGTTGTACAGGTGCTGTGTCCAGGCATGGCGAACGGCCCGAGGGTCGTCATATTCCTTGAGCGTCTTAATGAATACACCCCCAGAGGTCCGTACCGGTAGCTGGCTTGGCGTCATTGCCCTGGCCCTGGCTGCCTTCATTTTCAATACGACCGAGTTCGTGCCGATTGGCCTGTTGAGCAATATTGGCGAAAGTTTCGACATGACCACGGCGCAGGTCGGCCTGATGCTGACCATCTACGCCTGGGTCGTCTCGTTGATGTCCCTGCCGATGATGCTGATCACGCGCAACATCGAGCGACGCAAGTTACTGATCTGCATCTTCATCCTGTTTGTCTTGAGTCATGTCCTCTCGGCCACGGCTTCAAGCTTTGGTGTCTTGCTGGTCAGCAGGGTCGGTATCGCCTTCGCCCACGCCATTTTCTGGTCGATCACGGCATCGCTGGCCGTGCGTATCGCGCCGCCGGGCAAGCAGGTTCAGGCGCTGGGGTTGCTGGCGACGGGCACTTCGCTGGCCATGGTGCTGGGCATTCCGCTGGGGCGGGTGCTGGGTGAGGCACTGGGCTGGCGCACGACGTTCATGGGGATCGCTGGTATTTCCGCGCTGACCGTATTGCTGCTGAGCCGCACATTGCCGTTGCTGCCCAGCCAGAACTCCGGCTCGCTCAGGAGCCTGCCGATCCTGTTCAAGCGTCCACGTCTGGTGACGATCTATGCCCTGACCGCGATTGTCGTCACGGCGCATTTTACGGCGTACAGCTACATCGAGCCTTTTGCCCAGACCGTGGCGCATTTGAGCGGTGAGATGACCACCTTGTTGCTGCTGTTGTCTGGTGGCGCGGGGATTATCGGCTCCATCGTGTTCAGTCTGTTCAGCAGCCGCTTCCCGAATGGCCTGTTGATCGCCGCCATTACGCTCGTTGCCCTGTGTCTTCTGATGCTGCTGCCGCTTTCGACTCAGGCCGCGGCCCTGGGGTCATTGAGCGTCGTGTGGGGGATGGCCATGATGTGCTTCGGGCTGTTGCTGCAAGCCCGGGTCCTGACCCTGGCACCGGATGCCACCGACGTTGCAATGTCCCTGTTCTCCGGTATTTTCAATATCGGTATCGGCGGCGGGGCCTTGTTGGGCAGTGTGGTCAGCAGTCAGTTGGGCGTTGCGGAGGTGGGCGTCGTGGGCGGCCTGGTGGCCGTCGGCGGGTTGCTGCTGTGCTGCGTCAGCACTTATCTCTTCAGCAAGCAGGACGCTGCCGCGGTGGCAGACAGCAAGTGCTGAACGGCAGGGGCGGTTGCAACCTCAACCGCCCCTGTATGTCCCTCAGGCCTTGAGCCTGCCCAGCCATTCCAGCGACGTTCTCCAGATACATATCCCCAGAAAATAGGCCGACATCGCGAACCACAGCCCCATCATGACGGGGCCGTTATGGGGATGGTTGATGATCAGCAAGGCGCTGCTCAGTAACCAGACCGTAGTGACCGCGATATTGATCGGCATGAATTTTCGCACGCGAAACGGGTGCAGAAACTTCATGCGGGTCAGGGTCAGCAGTGCCAGGGCCACAATGGTCAGGAAGGTCGCCCACGGAGTTGGCGACAGGATATAGAGAGACAAGGCGACCACGTTCCAGGCTGCCGGAAAGCCCTGGAAATAGTTGTCCTTGCTTTTCATGTCCACGTTGCAGAAGCAGAACAGCGACGACACCAGAATGATCGAGATGCTCAAGAGCAGTGTGAATTCCGGCAGCGGAATGTAGCGATAGATGAACAGGGCCGGAATAAAGACGTAGGTCAGGTAATCGATCACCAGATCCAGTGCCGAACCGTCGAAGTGTGGCAGTACCGAGTGGGTATTGACCTTGCGGGCCAGCGAGCCATCGACCCCGTCCACGATCAGGGCGACACCCAGCCAGAGCAGGCAGGCCTTGGGCTCGTTGTTGAACAGGGCAATGGTGGCCAGAAACGCAAGGACCACGCCGGTGGCGGTAAAGCCATGAGCGCCCCATGCGTTAAGTCTGGCTATGCGTTGATTGGTTATCACGGGACGCTCTCCAGAAAGTAATGCGTGTCAGGGGTGCCGCAACCTGACCGTCAACACCTATCGACCTGATAAGGGGCGAGAAGGTTCAGCGGCGACCGTCGCTCGTTTCCCGGTCATTCTCCAGAAAACGGTTATCCACAGAAGGCCGCTCGTCCTTGTATTCATCCGGCTCGACGAAACAGGTGGGCGCCGAGCCATCGGCATTGAGCTGATGGATCAAGGTCGGATGGCCTTTGTCATTGAAGAACACCTGCCCCACACCTGCCGAATTCCACAGGCGCTCACCGGCCTTGCTGTGCGCAGGCGTGCGGGGAATGACTTTCATCCGGCGCCGCTTGGTGAACCAGTTGAGCGGGGAGCGGGGTGAGTATAGCCAGCGATTGAGGCGGTCGAAGATATCGAGCAGGCGACGGGGAAACTCGTTCTTGATACCGCTGCTGGTGATCTGCCAGATACGCGGCCCGCCGCTGCGATGGCGGATGAGAATTTCATAGACGAATGAGTAATGCACGTCGCCCGAAAGGATGACGTAATTGCCCGGTGTTCTGGAGTGGCGAAAGATATTCAGGATGACCTGCGCCGCGCCCCGGTGTGCCATCCAGTTTTCCGCGTCCACCAACAAGGGGTAACCGAGCCAGCTGAATACCCGCTGTATCGTTTCGATCAGCTTGACCCCGAAGACCGGTGCCGGTGAAACGATGATGGCGGCCGGGTGATCGATCAACTCCTGTTGCAGCTCACTGAGGGCTTCCCAGTCCAGGAGGCCTGACGGTTGATTGAAGTTCGACTCACTGCGCCAGCGGCGGGTGCGGGTATCGAGTACCACCAGCGCAGGACTGGTGGGCAGGACGTAATGCCATTGCTGAAAGTGCAGTAATCGGTCGATCAGCGTGTCCTGGGTCTTGCCGAGCCATCGGTTATCACGGGCTGTCACTTCGGCGCTCAATGCCTGAACATCTTCCATGAGGTCATCAAACGCGTCGGGATTGTTGCCCCATCCCTGACACAGCAGGTAAGCGAACAGGGCGTTGCCGATGATGCGCTTCGAGAAGGGGTGGCCATAGGCGCTTTCTTCCCAGTTGGCCGACAGGTTCCAGTCATCGGTGACGTCATGGTCATCGAAGATCATCAGGCAGGGCAGGTGCGCCATGGCTCGGGCCGCACCGCCCAGACCGTTCCGGAAATCATCGATGAGGCGTTGTTCTCGGGTGTAGCGATCACGTTGTTCGGCCTCGAGTGTCGGCATGTCCGGTTCGATCAGCGTCCAGGGTGTCGGCGACCAGACCAGCAGGTACATCGCCATCACTTCGGCCAGGGTCACCAGATGGTTATCCGCCGAACTGCTGGTGAACACCGGCTTGCTGACACCGCCAAAGAAGCGCTCACGCAGTGTCTCGTTGCTTTTCAAGGCCGGGAGCAGATCGGCGCGCTGGTAATAGCTGGCCGGGTGCCTGTAGAGATCGGCGCTGTCCTCGACCACGGCACCTTCGAGTGTTTCCCCGAACAGGCCCAGACGTTCGATCAAGGCATGAATCGCCCGCAGCATGGGGCCCGCCACATCGTCGGCGTAAATCTGATCGCCGCTCATCATCAGCAAGGCCGGACGCTCCAGCGGATCTCTGCTATCGGCCAGCAAGCGGTCTACACACAGCAAGCCTTCGGCAGCAGGATGATGCGGTTTGCGGCATGAGCCGTGAAGCATATGGTCGATCTTGCTGCGCACGACAAAGTCGGGGGTGCTGGCACCGGCGTACAGCAAATGAGGCGCCCAGTCGGCGATACCGCTGTGCTGCTCATCGTCGATGAGCAGGTCGTACTCGATCAGAACGTCTTTGGGCAGCCCGGTATCCAGTCTGAGATCGATCAGGTGCACAAAGGCATGGCGGCCGACCGCGATCACCGTGCATTGATCGGCATTCAGCGGAAAGTCCGTACTGCTTCTTTGCCCGTTGGCGTCGGTGAATTGCAGACGCAAGGTCAGGGAAAGTGCTCGCGATCCTGTCAGCCACAGCACCAGACGGTCTGCTTCCTGACGGCGCAAGAGCGGGCCTGCGAGTACGGCGGGTAAGGGCGTGAGCGGCGCGGCGGGATCTACGGGCATCCTGAGTTCAGGTCCTGACTGAATTTCGACCGGAAATAGTAACGCAGGCTGTGTGAAAAATTCCTTCTGGCCTGTCAGGCATTCTGGTCAACATATTTCAGAATGGCAGGCATGAAAAAGCCGATGCCAGAAGGTCTGGCATCGGCTTTTCAGAAGTGTCTCAGCTCGTCAGAGGGATCAGAGTGTCCACTTCAGGGAGAACATCAGGTTACGAGGGTCGCCGTAGACGCCACTGCCTGTACCGGTCGGAATACCCTGCCAGTATTTGGTGTCGAACACGTTGTTGAAGTTGACGCGACCATCCCAGTGCTCGTCGAACTTGTAGCCAGCCATCAGGCCGACGACCGAGTAGGCATCCTGGGTAGCGTAGCCTGTGCCGACACGGTTGAAGGTTTCGCTCTGGGCAAGGATGTCTGCACCGACACGCCATTTGCTCAGGCTGCCTTGCAGGTTATAGCTGGTTGCGGCCTTGAACAGGTGTTTAGGCTGTTCAGGTGCGAACAGACGGCCTTCGTTACGCTCGGTTGCATCCTTGACGTACTGGCTCAGCACGTAGGTATAAGCGGCGGAGAACTGCCAGTTTGGCGTCAGCTCACCGCTGATTTCGGTGTCGATACCGCGGCTGCGGACTTCACCGGCTGCTCCATAGCAAGTCTGGTTGGCCGCTGCCAGGGCCGGGCACGCCGTTGCCTGGTTTGGCAGTTGGTAGGCACGATTTTCCTGGACCATGTCGAACAACGCGACCGAAGCGTTCAACGCACCGTCGAAATACTCTCCCTTCAGACCAACCTCGTAGCTCTTGCCTGTCATCGGTTCAATGACAGAGCCCGAGGCATCGTTGTTGTTCTGCGGCTTGAAGATTTCTGTGTAGCTGGCGTAGACCGAGTAGGTGTCGTTCAGGTCATAGATGACGCCCGCATACGGGGTGACTTCCTGAGTGACCTTATAATCGCTGGTACCGCTGCGATCGTCGTAGTCATACCAGGTCAGGCGGCTGCCGACGATGATATGCAGTGGATCGATCGGGTTGAAACGGGAAACCGCATAGAAGGCTTCTTCCGTTGAAGTGTTCTTGCTCTGGTACGGGTTGCGGTTGGACAGCGAAGGCTTGGCGATGACGCTGTGGCTGAAGTTGTAGATATCCACCGATGGGGAAGCAGCCCACCATCCGCCGACCTGATCGAATTTCTCCTGACGACGGCTCGCACCGATGGTCAACTCGTGCTCACGTCCGAACAACTGGAACGGGCCGGAGAGGGAGGCGTCGAGGTTGGTCTGCACGTCCGTGGTGTCATATTGACCGGAGGATTGTGTAAAGCCGGTCGCACCGCCGTAGTTCAGGTAGCTGGAGAAAGTATTGGACTCGGCCCAGATTCTGGCCGCGGCCAGCTTGGCGTTCCAGCCATTGTCGAAACGGTGGGTCAGGTCGGTGAATACGCTGACGTTGTCGCGATCCCAGTAGGCCCAGTCGTTACTCAGGAAGGTCGAGCGTGACAGGTGCAGGTCTTCGCCATTGGCGCCGGACGGCAGGCTACCCCAGTCGGAGGTCGCGTCGTCACGCTGCTTGGAAGCACCGATGCTCCAGGTGGTCGCGTCGTTCAGGTCGGCTTCCAGAATCCCGTAGAAAGTCTGGCGCTGTTTTTCGCGCTCGTCGACGAAGCTCTTGCCGTCTTCATAGGCCGCCACGACACGGCCACGAATGTTGCCCGCGTCGTTCAGCTTGTTGGACGCATCGACTTCGGTGCGATAACGGTCCCAGCTACCGGCGCTGGTGGTGATGCTCACCTGCGGCGTGGCGGTAGGGCGCTTGCGCACCATGTTCAGCGTGGCCGACGGGTTACCGGCACCGGTCATCAGACCGGTGGCACCACGTACCACTTCAACGCGGTCGTAGATGGCCAGGTCGGCTTCGGAAATGGTGTCCTGAGTGAAGGTCCCCAGGCTGCTTGGCAGGCCGTCATACATCAGGTTGTCGATGGTGAAGCCGCGGGCCAGGAACTGTTGACGGTCCTGACCGAACTTGCGCAGGGTCACGCCCGGAGCGTACTTGACCACGTCGTTGACGTCGTTCATGCCCTTGTCGTCCATGCGCTGGCGCGTGATGACACTGACCGACTGAGGCGTTTCACGAATCGACAGCGGCAGCTTGGTCGCGGTGTTCATGGAGCCTGTGGTGTAGGAGTTGGTGCCTTCAGTGGTGGCGACGCCTGTCAGGCTGCTGCTGTCAGCATTGATGTTCACATTGCCCAGGGCCACCGGGCCTTCGGCCTGCTGTGGAACGACCTGTGCAGCGTTGCCCTGGACGTTGGCTTTCAGGCCGCTGCCTGCCAGCAACTGGTTCAGCGCTAGTGCAGGTTCCAGAGTGCCCTGTACGGCCGGGGCCTGTTTGCCCGCGACGGCCTTGGCGTCGAAGGTCACTTGCAGGCCGCTGATCTGGCTCAGTTGAGTCAGGGACGTCGACAGAGACTGAGCTGGCAGGTTCAGACTGACGGGAGCTGCCAGGGCAAGGGCCGACAGGCCTAGTGCCATGGCACCAGTCAACGCGGGGATAAAGGGACGAAACATCTCGTGATTATTCCTGAAGGACAATGAAGACAAATCGGCTTTGTAGAGTCACAGCGAGGGGCGCCTGACGAAACAAAGAGCAACGTTTAGGCACAGGATTTAACAATTTTTTCACATCCATGTAAATAGAAACGATTTGCAATTGCTCTTGTGTTTGTATTTGTCTCCGTAAAACCCTGATTTTACGGGAGATGATTGGGAGGGTATCCGCTGGAAAAACGGCAGAATTAGTCGCTAATTGCCATCTTCAAGGGCTCGCTCAGCAACCTGGAACCTGAGGCGCTGAGGTGGTTGTCATCCAGGTAGTAGGTGTTCTTGCCTTGGCCAATCTTGCAGGTGGTTGTGTTACAAAAGTAGAGTTTGGTGCGAATGACTTTCAATATTCCTTGTCGGGTTTCTTTGTCCAGCATGAGCATCTCGCCCTGATCCCAGGTATCGATTGCAGCCCTGGGAACGTGATCCCCCACGGAACTGATCACTGTTTTGACGTGCCCGAACATCTGGATGTCGGGCACTTGTTCGAGAATGAAGAGTTGGCTCGCGGGCGTGGAGCGGGTGAAAAACGTGACGGTGGCGTTCAGGCCGGCGGCGACGACCTGTTGGGGTGTCAAGCCGGTTTCGCCCGTCTCGAGGTGCAGCAGATGATGCCGTTTCTGCAGGACGTTCTTCTTTTGCCAGCCGTGCATGTACAGGGTCCATCGGCCGACGAGAATGATCTTCTCGGGTTGTAGGTGAGCGACCTGGCTGGCGTACGCCTGCAACTGGCCCGGCTTGTCGCAGTTGGAACTGTTGCCGATGCCGTCATAACGCTCGACCCCGACCAGGGGAGGACAACCGGGTATCGAGATGAACATGTACGTTCGGTCTGGGTCTTCGTTGAAGGCATTGATCAGTGGCAGTACATGCGAGTCGCCGAACAGAATCACCAGCCTGCTGCCGGTGCCGATCTTCTGGCAGATCAGCGCCGGGCCGACCATGTCATGACCGGTGCAATCCTGAATCTTCGTTGCAAAGGGATCGACTTCGGGCGTGAAAGCCCTGTTCAGTGTGCCGCCAATGCCCAGAAGCACCACGATACCCGTGCTGGCCCAGGTGAAGACCCTCGCCCGGGACATCCGTTTCTTATGACGAAAGGGGGCTTCGATGTATTTCCAGCTGACCCACGCCAGGGCAAACACAGCCGCGATCAGCAGCGGGAAGATGAAGGCATCGTGGGCCGTGAGTTGAAGCGGTGACAGCCTGTAAAGGGCAAAGACTGGCTGGTGCCACAAATAGGCGCTGTAAGAGAGCAGACCAATACCGACCAGCGGTTTCAGCGAGAGCACTTTGCCTGTCAGGCAGAACGGTGTTGCGTACAGAATGATCAGGCACGTGCCGACGACCGGTACAAGGGTGTAAAGGCTGGGGAAGGGCGTGGTGTCGTCGAACGCGAGGATTGAATACAGCACCATGCAAACGCCGATGACCGCCAGCGCCGCCTTGTAGCGATGCCGTGACGATTCCTCTGTGCCCGGCTTGAACATCAGCATCGCCACGAGCGACCCCGCCAGCAATTCCCAGGCTCGGGTGGGAAGCAGATAGAAATTGACGGCCGGATGATAGGTCGCCGCCCATTCGGCTAATGCGAGCGACACACAGGTGATGCACAGAAGGAGCAGGGTCAGGCCCGTTCTCCTGAGTTTCCAGGCCAGGATCAGAAACAGTGGGAAGAAAATATAATATTGCTCTTCGACGGCCAGGCTCCATGTATGCAGCAGGGGCTGCTCGGTCGCGGCCGGGTCGAAGTAATCCGTGTTTCTCCAGAAAAACAGATTGGAGGCGAACACTGCGACCGACATGATGCTGCGTCCCAGGTTCTGGATGTCGCTGTCCAGCATCCAGACGAGGGCAAACGGCAGCGTGGCGATGATCACGAAAAACAGAGCGGGCAAGATGCGACGTGCGCGACGCTCATAGAACGAGAGAATCGAAAAGTTGCCCTGGGTGATTTCTGTCGCAAGGATGGACGTGATCAGGTAGCCCGATATCACGAAAAAGATATCGACCCCGACAAAACCGCCGGAAAAGAACGTAAAACCGGCGTGAAACAGAATCACGGGCAGCACGGCCAATGAACGAAGCCCGTCGATTTCGGGGCGGTATTTCACGATACGCTCGGGCTGGGCTGCGCTTGATTTCATGAGTGCCTGATATCGAAGTTGATTGAACTCGAAGGTGGCACTCAAATTGAGGGCACTGCATTCACCGTTCTTCACCATAGGAAGACGGGGGGCTGGCATCAAATTGATAGCTTGCATGCCTCGTTGAAATCACGCTGTCTTTGCGGATGTCAAAGTTGTGACAAGCCTCGGTACGGCAGAGCGCCTTGATAAATTGCATTCACGACACGCCGTCTTTCTCTAGACTGGTGCCCTTTATCTGCCCTTCAGGATCAAACGCTTCCATGTCCACCCTTCGTTTTCGTCACGCAGTCCCGGAGGACGCCGCCCGTTGTTATCAGATCGAGATCAGTGCCTATGAGGGCGATGAAGCCGCCACTCAGGAAAAGATCGCGACGCGCATCGAGCAATACCCACAAGGCTTCCTGTTACTGGAAGACGAAGGTGAGATTGTCGGTTTCATCAACTGCGGCTGTGCTTTCGACGTCGTGATGTCTGACGAAGCGTTCAAGGAGTTGGTGGGGCATTCTTCCGACGCTCCGAACGTGGTGATCATGTCCGTCGTGATCGACACCTCCCGCCAGGGCAAGGGCTACTCCACGCTTCTGATGCGCGAGTTCGTCCAGCGCATGAAGGCGCTGGACAAGAAAACCATTCACTTGATGTGCAAGGAGCGCCACGTACCGTTGTATGAGCGAATGGGCTATCGCTACGTCCAGCCATCGCCTTCGGACCATGGCGGAATGGCTTGGCATGAGATGGTGATGGAGATCTAGCTCTGGCTGGTCACAGTAGGGCTGGCTGGTGACTGCCGCTGAATTTCTTCCAGCAGCGTTTCCAGGACACTGGAGCGAATGCCGCTGCGCCAGACCAGCCTCGTCCGCGTACGAGCCACCTTGCCGGGCAACGGCAGAATGCGGACCAGGTGCTCTGCCTGCACAGCCTTCAAGACAGAGCGGGGCATGATAGCGATGCCTGTTCCTGCCGCCACACAGGCCGTGATGGTGTGATAGGACGCCAGCTCAAGCACCCGTTGCGGTGTAACGGCACAGCTTTCCAGCCACTCTTCAAGAATGCGCCGGTAGGAGCAACCTGCCGCAAAGGCCAGAATGGTATGGCCGTGCAGTTCGCTGGCATTGGCGATCGTGCTTTTTCTGGCAGCAATCAGTACCAGCTCTTCTACAAAGGCTTCCTGACTGTCCAGCCCTGTCCGGTTGAACGGATCCGAGACAAACGCAGCTTCAATGTCCCCGCGGTGTACCCGGCTGATCAGCGCATCCGATGAGCCGGGCACCAACTCGATCTGCACATCCGGAAAACGCTCGTGGTAAGTCGAGAGGAGTGGTGGTAAACGCGCGGCGGCAGTGCTTTCCAGGGTGCCTATTCGCAGCGTGCCCCGAGGCGTGCCGTTCTTGAGTGCGGCCTCTGCTTCGGCAGACAGTGCCAGCAGTCTTTCAGCGTATTGATAAAGCAGTCTGCCCTCTGAGGAAGGCGTCAGTTTGCCGCTTTGGCGAATGAACAGCGAAGTGCCCAGGCGTTGTTCCAGATTCTTCACTCGGGTTGTGATGTTGGATTGCACCCGGTTGAGCTGAGCGGCCGCGTTCGTGATGCTGCCGAAATCGACCACGGCCTTGAATATCTGTAACGAGTCGAGGTCAATGTTTCTCAAAACAAGAATCCGTTATTCAGTTAATTCATTTTTTAAGATTTTTGCGGAAGCATACACTCGCTTGCCATCACGCTGAAGCGCAGAGGGCGTATCAGCACTGAATACGTGAAAAGGAGTGGAAAAATGCGCACGATCGGCCTGATTGGCGGGATGAGTTTCGAGGGTTCTGCGGTCTACTACCGGCGCCTCAATCAGGCGATCAACCAGCGTTTGGGAGGCTTGCATTCGGCGCAGGTTCTCCTGCATTCGGTGGACTTTGAAGTCATCGTGCACATGCAGAAAACCGGGCGTTGGGATGAGGCCGGAGTTTATCTGGCCAATGTGGCGCGCAGCCTGGAAAAGGCGGGGGCCGATTGTGTGATGATCTGCGCCGTGACCATGCACCTGGTTGCCGACGCAGTGGCAGCCGCCACTTCGCTGCCGTTCATCCATATCGTGGATTCGGTCGCTGAACGACTCAAGGCAGAAGGACGTCGCAAGCCATTACTGATCGCAACGCGCTATACCATGGAAAACGGCTTTTACCCCGCGCGAATGAAAACCCACGGGATTGATGTGAGAGTGCCGGATGCCGAAGGGCGTGCAGCAATCCACGGCATCATTTTCGATGAGTTGAGTCTGGGGAAAGTGTTTGATGCATCACGGGATATCCTGATCAAGCTGATCGAGGTCGCGAAGGCTGAAGGTGCGGACTCGGTGATTTTCGGCTGCACCGAAATCTGCCTGATTCTGGAAACCGATCAACTGCCCTTGCCTGGCTATGACTCCACGGCCATTCATGTGGAGGCGGCGGTAGCATTTGCGTTGGGTGAGTAAAACGGCAAGTGGCAGCATGAGGGAAGCTGGCAAGACAATGGGTATGAAACAAGAATGTGGGCCGGCAGCTCTCGGCCAAAAGTGCCATTCATTATCAGCAGTAATCGATCCATTGCAGCCGGTGGCGTACGCCTGCAATCAATCATAAGCATCTGCTAATTCGCGGGCTTGTGGGCGGGTAAAATTTCAGACGCCTTGAAGGTCGATGACTCAGCGCTTGTACAGTAATGCTTCAACTACAACGCCAAACGCTGATGAGTGTTCACGCCGATTGGGGTAGTAGAGATGATAACCGGCAAAGGGTTGGCACCAATCTTCCAACACCCGCACAAGGCTGCCGTCGGCTAGTTCTTTCGCTACCATGTCCTCCGGCAGGAAACCCAAGCCACATCCCGCCACGGCCGCACGCAGGATCGGCAGGCTGCTGTTAAACGTCCATTGCCCTTCGACACGAGCCTTCAGTTCGTGACCATTCTTTTCAAAATCCCATTGCATCAGGCTGCCATGGGTGGGGAGGCGCAGATTGATGCAATTTTGCGCCGCCAGATCACCGGGCACCTTTGGCAGTTGCCTCTGTTTGAAATACTCGGGTGAGCCCACGACCGCGATTCGCAAGGGTGGGCCGATAGGAACGGCGATCATGTCCTTAGCCACCTGGTCTCCCAAACGTACACCGGCGTCATAGCGTTGCGCGACGATGTCGGAGAGGGCGTAGTCGACGGTGATTTCGATTTTGATGTCTGGATAGTCGGGAAGCACCTTTGAAAGCTTGGGCCACAGAATGTTGTTGGCGGCATGTTCGGATGCTTGAATCCGCACATTTCCTGCCGGGGTGTCACGAAACTCGCTGACCGCAGCTAGTTCGAGTTCAATTTCATCGAACCGAGGCGCCATCGACTGATAAAGCCGCTGACCCGCCTCGGTCGGCGAAACGCTGCGCGTGGTACGAGTCAGCAGGCGCACCCCCAATCGGCTTTCCAGCGCGCGCATGGTGTGGCTCAGCGCAGACTGCGAGACGCCAAGCTGGGCGGCCGCGCGAGTGAAACTGCCTTCGCGGGTGATGACCACGAAGGCTTGTAGGTCGTTAAGATTAGCGCGGGACATTGATGAGAGCCTCTCATGAGGGGGCACGGGATTCATCCATGAAAGCAGGTTGCACACGGATGCGCGATCCCCAAGAGAGTTGATTACAAGGTGCGGCCGTAAAACGCGGTCAGTTTGCCAAGCGCGGCATCGACATAACGCGGCACCCAATAGGTTTCGATGTGCGTCGCGCCGTCGAGGATAAACACTTCCTTGTCCGTGGTGCCGGTGGCTCTGGGGAAGGCGTCCTGCGTCATGTACAGGCTGTCGGCTTTGCTGCCGGCGATCATCAGCAAAGGTTGGTTGATCAGCTCGATATGGTCAGTGGCGTCGAAACGCATCAAGTCGATCAGGCTGCTGGTAGTGTATTTGAAGGTCGAGTTCGGGTGCGCGTGGGTCTTCCAGTAATACTCATAACCTTGGCGATACAGCTCGAAGGGCAGTTTGGCAATCTGCTCGTCGGTGAGGTTGGCATCGCCCGAGTACAGCACCGCGCCGCCGGCCGCTTCTTGCGCGCGGGCTGCTGACGCCTGTTGCAGGCGTTGCTGAATGCTGTCCATTTGCGAGTCGTTGTAGCCGTTGCGACGTACCCGGCCCGAGTTGAACATGCTCACCGTTGCCAGCGATTTGAAGCGTTTGTCGGTTTGCGCTGCCGCCAACGAATAACCACCACCACCACAGATGCCGAGCAGGCCCAGACGTTCGTCATCGACACCGGCAAACTGGCTGATGAAGTCGGCCATGCCGTGAATGTCTTCGATGCGATACGCCGGTTTATCGATGCTGCGCGGCTGACCTCCGCTGGCACCCTGATACGCCGCATCGGCAGTGATGGTGATGTACCCCTGTTCGGCCAGGCGTTGGGCATACAGACCGGCGACTTGCTCTTTCACGCCGCCATTGGGGTGTGCAACGACCACGGTCGGGTAGGTCTTCTTCGCGTCATAGTTAGCCGGGGTGTATACGTTGGCGGCGATATCCAGACCGTTGAGCTTGTAGCTGACCTGATGGACATTGACCTTGCCCGGTTCGTTCTTGCTGATAGCGCCGTCGTAGGCGAGGGTGAACGGGTTCTTTTTGTAATCGGCGGCCAAGGCTTCGCCTGCCGAGAGACCGACCAATGCCGACATGAACGTGGCTTTGAGTGTGTTTTTCACGTGAAGCTCCTGAGCAACCAAGAGGGCGGCAGTTGCAAAAATGTTAGGGTCAGTCCAGCTGGTTTTCTTTGAGGAATTGCGCGACCAGGTCAGCGATCTGCACGTTGTTCAGATCCGACATGGGGAAGTGGGTATTGCCGTGAATACCGATCTCCGGCAAGTGGATCAGTCGCACTTCACCGCCGTGGCGATTGACCGCGTCACGCCAGAGACGGGCCATTTTCAGGCGTGCGCGCCAACTGTCCTGAGCGGGCAGGTCGACCTCATGTTCCGGGATGTTGTCGCCGTATAGGATCAGAATCGGAATGCGCGTCAGGGCCATGAATTGCTCCATCGGCACCGCCGCTCCTTGCACCGTGTCAAACGCGCTGGGAATCGGCTCAGGCACTTCACCGTCAGCAAACACGAAGCTGCTGCCCGGTTCGAACGCCACGATGGCTTTGACCTTGTCGTTCTTGATCGCCGTCAACCAGCCCGGCCCACCCCCTTGGGAATGGGTGAACAAAATCCCCGGGCCGATTTTGTCGAACAGTGCTGACACGCCATCAGAGACGACGCCCATGTCGAACGGCCCTGTGTTCGGCGTCATCGCCCGGAAAAACTGCTCGCGGGTCTGGGCATCCTGTGCCACTTGCACGCCGTCGAAGTAGTTGGGCCACAGGCCGATGCGGAACTGGTTGAACCACAGTTGTTCGTCAGGCACAGGCTTGATTGTGGTCTCGACCATGCTGCGCCCGGCATCGCCACGTCGTGGCTGATCGATCAGATAGACGCCGTAATGGCGGCGCAGAAAGATGTTCTGAAAGCCTTCGCGACCATCGGCGGTGGTTTCCCAGGTCTTGGAAAACTGACCCGCACCATGCCACATGACGATGGGCAGTTTTCGCGCATCCACCGGGATTTGATAGAAGGCGTAGGCGTGGTCACCGTGGTAGGTCTGGCCGTTGGGCGTCATCGGTTGGCGCGGGTTGAAGGTGCCCGGTGCAGTGGTCACCGTTCCGCCGGCGGCGAAGCTGCCTTGTTGTTGAATCAGCAACGAGCCATCGGGACGGTTCGCGCAGGCCGCCAACAGGCTCAACAGCGTGATGCTCAGCAGGTATTTTGCACATTTCATGTCATTTCCCCGAAGCCGCGAGGGCCTGGGCCAATGCCGTATTGGCACGTTCTGTCGTCTGCGTATCGCCGTGTTTTTTCAGCAGTTCCGTGACCTCGTGCAACTGTGCCGTGCTCAGACCGACGCGCAAGCTCGCCGCCATGTGCGAGCGCAATTGCGGCTCGACACCTGGTGTTGCCGCCAGCGCCCCGACGGTTGCCAGTTCGCGGCTTTGCCAGTCGAGGTTGTCGCGCTCGAAGATGTCGCCGAACAGGTGGGTTTGCAGGAACCGGTTGATCACTGGAGCGAATTCGAACACCGGGCCTTTGACCGGGGCGCCGGAAATCCTGGTTTGATTCGCGGTGCCGGCGGCCAGCAGCTCATCCCCGATCGGAATTGCCCGGCTCGGCTCATGCCCCGGCGCGTCTTCGATACCACGCTGTTTACGCGCCTGCACCACCGTCATCAGCTCGTTCAAGGCGTTGAGGCTGCGCGGGAAGCCCACGTAGGCGTACAGCTGCACCAGAATTTCCCGGGCTTCGCTGATGGTCAGGCCGGCATCGAGCCCTTGATTGAGCGCGGTATTGAGGTTGGACATGTCGCTGGTCGCCATGAACGCGGCGATCAGAGGGATCGTTTGTTGTTGGCGCGACAAGGTGGCTGCGCTGGCGGAACTGCTGGCCATAGTCGGCGATGCCTCGGCTGCTTGAGTGGTAACGCTGAACATCGCCCCCACGCCCAGACAAAGCGCCATGAGTGCGGGGAGGGCTGTGCTGTTGCGTGTGTCAGTGGTCATGGTGAAAGGCTCCATCCATTGCGGGTCTCTGCGGTGTCGCAGGATCGTACGAAGGATGGTTGTCGTGATTAATCCCGAAATTGCGCATGGGCTCATGAGCGCAACTCATGAGTTGTTTTAGCTACAACCGCTGCAATTCCGGCACGACCCGGCTGATGCGAGGCCTAGAGGTTGGATGGCGGTTCTCGACAAAGGTGCCGGTCGAGCTGCTTGGAAACATCCCGTAACTTCATTGTCCGGCGTATTGCGCCTCCGAGACCGGCTCCCCCCAGGTAACAGTCTTGCCGCCCTCGGCTTCAGCGATGGCGATATGGGTCATGCCGTTGTTGGCCGTGGCACCATGCCAGTGACGGGTGTGCGGCGGAATCCAGACAGTGTCGCCCGGTCGGATCTCCTGTCGCGGGCCGCCTTCTTGCTGCACGTATCCGACGCCTGCGGTGACGATCAGCGTTTGCCCCAGCGGGTGGGTGTGCCAAGCTGTGCGTGCGCCGGGCTCGAAGGTCACTGTGCCGCCGCCGATGCGCGCCGGCGGTTCACCTTTGAACAGGCCATCAACGCGCACCGTGCCGGTAAAGTTTTGCGCCGCGCCCTTGACCGAGGGCTGCGAGCCGTTTGGCGTGATGCGGATTTCGCTGGCGGCCTGGGACTCTGCCGCCATCAGTGACAAAGCAACGAGTGGCGCAATCAATCGGTTCATCGGATTGGCTCTCCGGTCAGACAGGGAAAGCGACGCCGCACATGGCGCCGCGTTGGGCAGACTCAGAGTCCGGTCATTTTCAGTGCCGACTCCGGCAGACGTTCACCGTGCACTTGAACCTGCGCCATCTGCTCGTTGATCACGCGTAGATCGTCGCCGGTCAATTCCAGCTCGACCGCGCCCAGGTTTTCTTCCAGGCGATGCTGTTTGGTCGTGCCCGGGATCGGCACAATCCACGGTTTCTGTGCGAGCAACCAGGCCAGTGCCACTTGCGCCGGCGTGGCGTGTTTGCGTTGTGCGACGGCTTTCACCACATCGACCAACGCCAGATTGGCCCTGCGCGCTTCAGGGGAAAAGCGCGGGACGAAATTGCGGAAATCGCTCGCGTCGAACTGCGTGTGCTCGTCGATCTGACCGGTGAGAAAACCGGCGCCCAGCGGGCTGAACGGTACGAAGCCGATCCCCAGTTCCTCCAGCACGGCTAGCAGTTCCAGCTCCGGGCCGCGCCAGAACAGTGAATATTCGCTTTGCACCGCCGTGACCGGTTGCACCGAGTGGGCCCGGCGAATGGTTTCCACACCCGCTTCAGAAAGGCCGAAATGCTTGACCTTGCCCTCGGCGATCAGATCCTTGACGGTGCCGGCCACGTCTTCGATGGGCACCTGGGGATCAACGCGGTGCTGATAAAACAGGTCGATGCAATCGGTACGCAGACGCTTCAACGCCGCTTCGGCCACGGCGCGTATATGCTCCGGGCGGCTGTTGGTGCCACCGCTACGTGCGCCGGTGATCAGGTCGATATCAAAGCCGAACTTGGTGGCGATGACGACCTGCTCGCGGATCGGCTGCAAGGCCTCGCCCAGCAGCTCTTCATTGGTGAACGGGCCATACGCTTCGGCGGTGTCGAACAAGGTGACGCCTTGCTCGTGGGCCGAACGAATCAGCTTGATCATGCTGGCCTGGTCGGCTGCCGGCCCGTAGGCCGACGTCATGCTCATGCAGCCAAGACCCAGTGCGGACACTTCCAGGCCATTGCCCAACGTGCGGATTTTCATGAAGTTACTCCGTACAGAATTCGATTAATACGTGAGAGGGTGATCGTTCAGCCAGCCGTTCACGCGTTCCATGGTTTTGCGTTCCTGCTCGCCCTCCATCACAAAGCCTTCCAGCACTTTGGCCTTCGGCGCGTGCTTGACAAGCACACTGCGGCTGTTGCCCAGGCCATATCCACCATGGGTGTTGAAGGGGATGAGGGTCTTGCCGGTCAGGTCGTGGGCGCTGAGGAATGTGCGCACGATCGGCGGGGCGGTTTCACCCCAGATCGGAAAACCCAGATAGATCGTGTCGTAATCGCTGAGGGTGTGAACCTTGTTTTGCAGCTCGGGTTCAAAGCCGCTGTCGCGCTCCTGACGCGCCTGCTCGACGGTCTGCAGATAGTCCTCGGGGTAGGCGTGGGCCGGACGAATCTCGAAGAGATCGGCACCCAGCCCACGCTGGATCAGCCCGGCAACGACGCGGGTGTTGCCCGAACGCGAAAAATACGCGACCAGAATCCGCGAGCCTGAGCGCGGTTCAATGGCGCCTTGCGTGTCGGCGAGCGACATCAGCGGGGCGCTGGCCAGTGCGGCGATCACCGTGCGCCGCAGCGGATCGTGATCGTTGCTCATCGACCGACACGCGCCTTGAGGGCTTCAGGATAGCGTTCGCCTTCGATGCGGATCTGTGCCAACGCTGTATCAATTGCCTTCAGTTCGGAGGCGTCGAGCTTGATGTCCGCGCCGCCGAGGTTTTCTTCCAGACGATGCAGCTTGGTCGTCCCCGGAATCGGCACAATCCACGGCGCCTGCGCGAGCAGCCATGCCAGCGCGATCTGTGCGGGTGTGGCTTGTTTCTGCGCGGCGATCTGACGGATCAACACCACCAGGCCCTGATTGGCTTGCAGCGCCGACTGGCTGAAACGCGGGACGATGCTGCGGAAATCGTCGCTGCCGTAAGTGGCCTCCGTCGACACCGTGCCGGTGAGAAAACCTTTGCCCAATGGGCTGAACGGCACGAAGCCGATGCCCAACTCCCAAAGCGTCGGCAGGATTTCCTGCTCAGGCTCGCGCCACCACAGCGAGTATTCGCTTTGCAGCGCTGTTACCGGCTGCACGGCGTGCGCACGGCGGACGGTCTGCGCACCGGCCTCCGACAGGCCGAAGTGCTTGACCTTGCCTTCGCCAATCAAGTCCTTCACCACCCCAGCGACGTCCTCGATCGGCACGTCCGGATCGACGCGGTGTTGGTAAAGCAGATCGATGTAATCGGTCTTCAGTCGACGCAGCGAACCCTCGACCGCGACCCGGATGTGCTCGGGTCGGCTGTTGAGAATTTGCTGTTTATTGTCGTCGCCGAAGGTGAAGCCGAACTTGGTGGCGATGACCACTTGATCGCGCACCGGTGCCAGGGCTTCCCCCAGCACTTGTTCATTCAGGTAAGGGCCGTAGACCTCGGCGGTATCGAAGAGCGTAACGCCTCGTTCAACCGCCGATCGGATCAGCGCAATGGCTTGTTGTGTGTCGGTCGCCGGGCCGTAGCCATGACTCAAGCCCATGCAACCGAAGCCCAGGGCTGACACTTCGAGTGAACTGTTTCCGAGCGTGCGCTTGTGCATTTGGATCTCCCGACATTTGGCGTTGGGAGAACAGTAAGCGAGCTAACGAGTGGGGACTAGACGGTTAAATCGGCAAGGGTTCATGAGATTTGCTCATCAGTCCCAAAAAAACGGGAAGTGGCGACTTTATCCTCATGGATATCTAGACGCCCGCAGCAAGTGCTCAGAAACAGGCCTGACGCCCGCGTTTGATAGAAAGTAATCGAGCGACAGCTTCTGGCCGATAGCAGGCAACTGTAAATGGCTCCCTTGGGTCGATTTCTAACGGTTAACACGTATCTGTATGCTGGTCATATCCGATGCAAATGGCTGGTCAAGTCGAATGCAAACAGGTGGTCAAGTGCCATGCAAACGCTTGGTCAAGTCAGGTGCAATTTCCCACTCTCCACGCCGAGATTTCTTCAGGCCAGTTTCTGTGCAGGGTCTCGATCACTTCGTCAGCGTACCAGTCACCATGGTTGAAGACGCCAATCGCGAAAAAGCGTGTGTCTGTGATTCTTGCAAAAACTAATGGTCCTGTCCTCGCCGGTCTTGCTTGAAAATGCAGGTGATAAATCCCCCATTCGTGCTGATTTTGCAGCGAGGGCGGAAGCCTGTCGTGCGATTTGAGGTGCTGCAAGTTCGGTGTCGGGAATGATGGGCTTGTTTGCGTGGGTGTAACTATTGGCGGAGTAGTAGAAGCCAAGGTGCTTTGGAGGGGGCAGTCGGTATGGGATATTTCAGACAGCCAGAAACAAGAAAGCCCGCACTAGGCGGGCTTCTTGTTGAACTTGGTGGCTACACAGGGACTTGAACCCCGGACCCCAGCATTATGAATGCTATGCTCTAACCAACTGAGCTATGTAGCCAAGTGGCGCGCATTATTCGCGGATAACGCACATGTGTCAAGCGTTGATATGAAAAATAATTGCGTCTGATCAATCGGTTAGCGCGCTTGGGCTGTAATCTCTGGCTCCGGGTCTCCAGAAGCCCGTTTTTCATGAGGCGTCAGAGCGCTTTTTTGGGGCGTTCGGAGGCGTCCTGCGAATGTTTCTTCCAGTGACGTTTTGAGCCGCAGGTCTTCCTCGCCCTCAACGGTGCCGTGGCGGGTGTTCGGGTTTCCGAATATTGGCAAGTCTTTCTATCGGTTTTTCGTATTTGGATGCTGAAGGCTGCATTCCCGAACGGTTGTTATGGGTGCCAACCATTCGGCTTGCGCATGCAGGGAGGATGCCTGTACTCGGATCGTCCGATATTCCCGAAGGAATCCTCAAAAAAAGCCACTTCGGTCCAAATCTTGCTTTGCTCAGCGGGCTGCGAGGGCCTGATGGCTTTTTCGCATCTAAAAAAATAGGCGACATCGCTTTTCGGACAAACGAGATGCGATGGCTATCGTCATTAAATCAATAACATGGCATTTTGCTACTTGTTTTTTGAACTGGGGCACCGGCATCGGGGCATCCCGGTTTGCAGGCTGTCTATGGGGGAAGTCGGACATGAATGGTCTTTTATCGCCGGGTATGCGCCTGATGGGGCATTTCGGTTTCGCTCGCAAGTTTCAGGTCCTGTTCCTGTTGTTCATGCTGCCGCTGGTGGGCAGTGTCTGGATGATTGCGCTGGATTATCGAAACAAGCTTGCCGTGATTTCGGGCGAGCAGTCGGGCGTGCGCCAATTGCTGGTGCTCGATGACCTCGATTTCGAGCTGTCGAACCAGCGTGACAACGCTGCGCGCTGGAAGGCCGCCGATATTCTTCGTGAGCCTACCCCCGCCGCCAAGGCCGCCATCGCCAAGGTCGATGCCAGCCTTCCCCTCATCGCCAGGACGCTTGATGCGGTCGGTGCAAAACTCGCGCAGGAAGGCGCGACCGCCGATGCCATGGCGCGTTATGAGGCATTGCAGGCCGCGGTGAAGGGCATGGATACGGCTTCCTTGCGTACGGTCGGCTGGTGGCCGGACGGGTATGACCGTTTCACGAACGCCCTGAGTCTGCTCCAGGCCTTGCGTGAGCAAATCGCGATGGACAGCGGTCTGATTCTCGATCCCTGGCTTGAAACCTACATGCTGATGCAGCTCTCCACGCAGCAGATGCCGGACCTGATCGAGCGTATCGGCCGTATGGCCAGTATCGGGCAAACCTCTGTGGTCTCAGGTCAGTTCAGTCTGCAAAGCCGGTTGCAGATGCGCGACCTGCGTAGCCGCATCGACGATGCCAAGGATCAGATGCACAAGGCGGGTGGCTTGCTGTTGTCCAAGCTGCCACCGGAACTCAAGTCCTGGTCCGATAAATACAGCGTGACGTCCGCGATGATGGATGCCGAACTGAAGGTACTCGATGAGGGTGTGTTTGGTGGCACCATCAAGGTCAAGCCTGAAGAGTTCGA
Organism: Pseudomonas sp. NPDC089734; assembly: GCF_044748865.1. NCBI lineage: Bacteria > Pseudomonadati > Pseudomonadota > Gammaproteobacteria > Pseudomonadales > Pseudomonadaceae > Pseudomonas > Pseudomonas sp. NPDC089734. The sequence goes on from NZ_JBIVGV010000001.1 coordinate 44,220, forward strand.
GCGCAGTATCGATGCCATGCTGAGCGGGCTGGCTCAGTTGCGCAAACAGTCGCTGATTTCTCTGAACGATCGGCTCGAATATTATCGCGACAGCTCCAACATGCAGTTCATCCCGCTGGCCGTGGTTTTCGGGGTGTTGATGCTGGTGGCGCTCTATCTGTTCGCCTGTCTGCAATCGTCGATCCGACGCAGTGCCAGTGGCATCACCACGCTTGCCGAATCGCTGCGTGACGGCAATCTGTGTGTCGAAGTGTCGGTTCAGGGACGCGATGAGCTGGCTGCGATCAGTCAGGCATTGAACGTGGCGGTGGTGCAATTGCGCAGCAGCCTGTTGGGCGTCAATCACGAAACCCTGCAATTGGGTAATGCGGTGCTGACGCTCAATACCCAGTCCAACGGCACGCTCAGCGAAGTCGAAGAGCAGCAGTATCAGATCAGCCAGATTGCTGCTGCCGCGACCCAGCTGGCGGCCACTTCTCAGGGCGTGGCCAGAAGCTGCGAGCAGGCCTCCGACAGTGCCCGTCAGACACGTCAGATTGCCGAAGAAAGCAGCCGCGACAGCCGACGCACCACCGACAGCATTCAGCAGCTCAATCAACGACTGACCGACACGGCTGCTGCATTGGGACGTGTCAGTGAGCAGGGGCAGCAGATCCAGTCGGTCGTGGATGCGATTCGCGGCATTGCCGAACAGACCAACCTGCTGGCGCTCAATGCGGCCATCGAAGCTGCGCGTGCCGGTGAACAGGGGCGTGGTTTTGCCGTGGTGGCCGATGAGGTTCGCAGCCTGTCGCAACGTACTCAGGCGTCTACAGCAGAAATCGCTGGCACCGTGGACAGTTTGCGCTCCACCGTGACCCAGGCCGTGACCCTGATGGAGGCCGCCTGTGGCCAGGCCGTCAACGACGCCCAGTCGGTAACGGGACTGGGCATTCGTCTGGGTGAAATTGCCACGGCGGTGCAAGGTGTGACCGACACGCTGGTGCAGATTTCAACGGCCGTCGAGGAGCAGGCTTCGACCGCCGATGAGGTCAGCAACAATATCCAGCAGGTCGATCAGGCGGCAGGTCGCTTGCTCGATGGTGCGCGTGCGGTCAATCAGGCGGCTGATACCTTGAGCAAGGGCAGCCGCGCATTGAACGACAACACGGCACGCTTCCAGCTGGGGTAATACGCGAATCTGTGACATGACACCTCAACGGTCGGAATGTGTTCCGGTTGTTGAGGTGTTTTTCATGTGGGAAGCCTTACGTGCAGGCTCGGCGATCTTCTGTTCCTTGCCCGTTAAACGGTGGCGGAATCCGTGATCCAGAACGGCTCTACGCTCTGAAGTTGTACGCCAGGTTGCGGTCTGCCCAACAGGTAGCCCTGAAACTCATCCACCCCCATCGCATGCAGGCATTGCGCCTGTGCCTGAGTCTCGATGCCTTCGGCAACGATTTTCAGAGAGAAGCGCTTGGCAATGAGCACGGCGCTTTCCACGACGGACAAGGCCCGGTCGTCCAGTTGGGCGACAAATGAACGGTCGATCTTGATGCCATCGATAGGCAGCTCACGCAGTCGCGAGAGCGACGAGTAACCTGTGCCGAAGTCGTCGATATGGATGTGCACGCCCAGCTTTCTCAGGTCATGCAGTGACTCAAGAATGCGTTCCTTCCAGGCCTCGTCGAACACCGACTCTGTGACTTCCACAACCAGCCGTTCGGCAGACAAATACTCTTCGGCCAGTACCTGATCCACGAATCGAGTGAAGCCAGGGGTCACCAACTGACGAATGGAGACGTTCACGGCAACCGACGGCTTTTCCGTGCCGGTGCCTTCCCAGGTCGATGCAGCGCGACAGGCCTGGCGCAACACCCAGGCACCCAGTTCGACGATCAGGTCCGACTCTTCGGCGACAGGAATGAATTCCTGTGGGCCGACGGATCCCAGGTGAGGAGGGGCCCAGCGCAGCAAGGCTTCGATACACATCACTTCGCCGGTGCTGGCAGAGATCAGCGGCTGGAAAACCAGTGACAGGCTGTCGTCATGCGTGGCATGGCGCAGGGCAATATTGATGTCGAGCTTGCGGCGCTGGATGCGCGCCAGTTCCTGATCGTAAAACACAATACGGCCACGGCCTTGTCGCTTGGCTTCGGCTGAAGCCAGATCGGCCGCCTGTAGCAGTGTTTCGATGTCATCGCCGTCATCCCCCTGGATGGCAATGCCGATACTGACGCCGATGCGCAGGGAGGCAGAGTCGACATCGAAGTTTTTAGTCAGTGCTTCGCCCAGCTTTTCAGCCAGTTGTCGGGCCTGAATACGCGCGTCGAGCAGTGCCGGGGTCGCGACAATGAACTCGTCGCCTCCCCAGCGAGCGATGGAGGAGCCCGGAGGAAGCAGGGACTGCAAACGTTTTGCAACGCCCTGAAGCACTTCGTCGCCACAGGCATGCCCCAGGCCGTCATTGATCTGTTTGAAGTGATCGAGGTCGAGAAAAAGGACCGCGCATGATTCGGGCGCCATGTCCGGAAGCGGGCTGAGTTCGTGCATCAGACCGCGTCGATTGGGCAGGAATGTCAGCGGGTCACGGTGAGCCAGAATGTGCAAAGAGCGAGTGCGATCAGCGACTCGCTCTTCAAGCTCTGCATTGATGGCAAGAATTTCTTCCGTTCGCTGGGTGAGTTGCCCGACCAGATCCAGGTTCTCATTCTGTAATTCGATCGATTTGCTCAGGCGAACGTGGTTGGTGCGATGCCCCACAAACATCAGGCCGTAAAAGACCACGCCGATGACGCCAAGAATCCATTGTGACGGAGTCTGGATGGTCAGCTGGAAACAGACGGGCAGCATCATGAGCGCGAAGTACACCGGCCCCATGACCCGCATGGGAGCCAGGATTCCGCTGGCACCACCGGCCATGGCCGATACCACCATGATGATCAGGTACTGTTGGACCGGGCTGTAGGTGTTGAACTCGACCAGGATCAGGATCGCCCACAGCAACCCGGTTGCGAACAGTCCGGCTCCCTGTAGCAGCCAGGCTCGATCAAGCCACTGCGCCGACTTGCCCCTTGGCGTATTGATTTCGTGAACCAGGTAGCGATGCAAGGCCAGTCTGGCCCCCAGAACGCTTACGGTGATCGACAGCCATACCCAGTTCCATTCCCGGGTGGCCTCGACGCTCTTGACCAATAGCACAACACCGATTGCGGCGACAAATTGAGCAAACAGGCCAGCAAGGTTGCTGCCCAAGGTGTATTGCAGAAGCTCAGCCTTCAGATGGGCTTTGTTCATCTTGTCTTTCTCGACAGGTGCGATCAGGAGTCCGTTTGTGAAGAGATATCCATGGCCAGTACATCAAGTGCCATTCGCTGCAGGAATGAGGCTGATGCGATGGGCCGCGATCAGACACATTTCTGGGGCAGGTCAGCGCGTCGTCTCATTTCGGTACGTCTGAGGCGGCATATGGCTACCACTGTTATCGGCTGCCCATGCAGATAGCTTGAGGCGGCGATGGACGGTGCAGCATGGGAGAAGAGTCACTGACTATATTCAGTGTCATAAAAAGAGGGGCATGAAGGACGGTCAAGAATAAACGGTAGTTGAAGCGTTCAGGGTTGACGTCTAGGCTACAGATGGAATGTTTATGGGATCGTTATAAAGATGTCTCAATGATTTAACAGTTCAGAAAAGCGTTTGAATAACTGTTGCTATTGAGTGAGTGGCGGAAGTACGGCAGTCAGGGGAGGGCACTGTACAGGACGCAAACATGAACGAAGGGCTGAACGATATAGTTTCTGCTTTACGTCGACGAGAAGTCTGGCTTTATTTCGCCTTGAGTGACACCAAAGCACGATACACACGAAGCATGCTGGGCCCCTGGTGGATAACGCTTGGAACGGCGCTGGGCGTATTGGGACTTGGTTTCGTCTGGAGCGCCGTCATGAATATCGACTTGTCGATCATGCTCCCCAATCTGGCGGTCGGTCTTGTGCTGTGGTTCATGATCTCGGGTGTGATTTCGGAGTCTGCGGGCTGTTTTAGTCATCAATCAGCGATTATTCGTAACTACTCTCTTCCTTTTTTCATTCACTCGTTACGGCTGCTGATGAAGCACCTTGTGAATCTTTTTCATAATTTCAGTATTGTGCTGGTGGTGTTTTCTATATACGGATTTCCCGGGTTTTTCGGGGCGTTATGGGCTTTGCTCGGCCTCTTGATTGTCATTGTCAACCTGGGCTGGATATCGTTGCTGGTGTCGACATTGGGGGCTCGTTTCCGGGACCTGGGGCCTGCAATAGATGCCTTGATGCCCATGTTGTTTTTTTTGACCCCTATTCTATATAAGCGGTCCGATATTGCAGCCAGCGTGCCGTGGTTCAACTATAACCCGATTGCCACACTTTTTTCGTTGGTCAAGAACCCGCTTGTTTCGTTACCGGTCGCACCGCATGAATACTTGAGCATGTCTTTGCTGGGGCTTGCAGGCTGGGGTGTCGCAGCCCTTGTATTTGGCCACAGTAAAAGAAACATCGTTTTCTGGATCTGATATGGCCTCTATCGAACTTGAAAATGTTTCGCTGACTTTTCCTGTGATGACTGAGCTTAATGGGTCATTGCGTCGTCAACTGGTTCACATGACGACGGGCGGAATGATCTCCAGCGACGATCGGCATACGGTGCATATTCATGCATTGAAAGATATCAATGTCCGCTTCAAGGATGGCGATCGTATCGGTTTGATCGGACACAACGGTGCCGGAAAAAGCAGTCTGCTGCGTGTATTGGCAGGTATTTACACGCCCAGCCATGGAACCCGGAGTGTCGAGGGAACCGTCAGATCCCTGTTTGAGCTGGGGGCTGGCACGGACTATGAACTGACCGGTCGGACGAATATAGAGCGTCTGGCAAGGTTGTACGGGTATTCGTTGCATCAAGTCAAAGCCGACATTCATGAGCTTGAAGCGTTTTCGGGGCTGGGAGGTTATCTCGATCTTCCTGTCAGGACCTATTCGTCAGGTATGCAGCTCAGGTTGCTGTTTTCCATCTCCACGTTGTACCCCAGTGACATTCTATTGATCGATGAGGTCTTTGGTGTCGGAGATGAGGCGTTTCAGGACAAGGCACGGCAACGCATGGAGGCCATGATGACCCGTTCCAGGATTGTCATCATGGCCTCTCACTCAAGGGAGCTGATCCACAAGTTCTGCAACAAGACAATAAAGCTGGAAGCCGGAGAAGTGGTGGGAGTGACCAGCATCGGAGGACGGTATGAGTAAGGCCCGTGTTCTGAGATTCATGAAACTTACAGCATTCGAAGTCTTGGGGGCGTATGCCTGCCGCCTGGCATTGTCGACCCTTCGTGAACAGAAGTCGCCATCCGTATTACCGACACGGGTCAGAGTGGCTTATTACCTGCTCAAGCTGATCAATATGGTCTTTCCGTTGGCGGACATGATGCGTGAGCAGGAAAAATCGGAAATAGAACATCCACAGGTCTACGACGCGCATCTGCTGAACCTGATGGTCAATCGTGCTTACGATCCGCCGGATATTGTGGTCGATGACCAGGCCCCCAAACGTATCAATGTACTGGTCCCTGCCTTTACCTTAAGCACCATTTCGGCCGGTTTTTTTGGTGTTTTCAATGTTGCACTGTTTATCAAACAACAGGGTTTCCTGGTACGCCTGGTGCTGTTCGATAACTTTTATTATGTGGAAGCCGAGTTCAGGCAGGCCTTGCAAAAGTTTCCTTCCATGGAAAACCTCATGAATGAAGTTGAGGTGGCCTATATCGGTTCCCGTACGGAACCCTTTGTGGTGTCTCCACACGACAACAGTGTCGCGACGGTCTGGTACAGTGCCTATTTCGCAAATCATATAGCGAAGGCCACGGGCAGCAAGCCATTTCTTTACCTGATCCAGGATTTTGAAGCAGGTTTTCATCCCTTCAATACCCTGTACTGCATGGCAAGAAATTCCTATGACTTTCACTATCACACCTTGTCGTCATCACGTGCACTGCTTGAATACCTCAAGTGCCACGGGATCATTTCTTCGGATATAAAGTATAAAGCCATCAGTTTTGATAACGCCTGCTCTTCATCCATCTACTCTTTTCATGAGTTTGCCAGGGAGAAAAGTGCACCGCGCAAGCGTTTTGTTTTTTACAGTCGCCCGGCGGTCAATCGGAACATGTTTGAAATGGCGGCCCTGGCCTTGATTGATGCGTATTCAAAAGGTGCCTTCAACCCAGAGGAATGGGAGTTTTATGGCATGGGGATCGGCAATACGACGGTTCACTTGGCGAGGGGCGTAGAAGTCAAACAGCTACCGCGCATGACACTGGACGAGTACAAGACCATCACCAAGACGTTTGATTTATGTCTGACCTTGATGTCCTCGCCTCATCCGAGTCTTATTCCCATGGACCTTGCGGCGTCTGGCGCGATTGTCGTAACCAATACATTCGAAACCAAGACCTCCCGGTACCTGAAGGACATCTCAGAAAACATCATTCCCGCTCGCCCTGACATGCATGACATTTCAAATGCTCTTCAAGAAGGGGCTCTGCGCACACGAGATGTTCAGGCAAGGTATGAACATTCAAATATCAACTGGCCAAAATCCTGGTGTGAAACGTGGACCGAGGAGCACCGTGACTTTATCAAAGAGGTGTTTTCGGGATGAGTATCAAAGAGGATTTCATCGAGGCCTTGAGAGTCGCGGGTCATGAGTTCGGGTGCGATAAGGTCTCACCACACAATTACCATGTTTTTTATGCCGCCCACCTGCTGGATTATATTGATCGCCCTTTCAGGCTGCTTGAGATCGGTATCGGCGGGGAGGACCGGGAGACAGGTGGGGCATCTTTGAAGTTATGGGAAAGGGTATTTCCCTCTGCACATATCTATGGCATCGACCTGTATCCCAAGACAGCACTGGACTCGGAGCGGATCAAGACCTTTGTCTGCGACCAGGGTGACCCCGTTGCGCTGGAGGCCTTTGCAAGGCAGCACGGGCCTTTCGATGTGATTATCGATGATGGCAGCCACAAACGATCGGATCAGTTGACCAGTCTGTTCTCGCTGATCAAGTGGGTGTTACCGGGGGGGTATTATGTTCTTGAAGATTATTTCACCTCCTACTGGCCTGTTTACGATGGCTCCACCCTGGCCAAGGACTTCCTTGATACACCTGTCAGGTGGCTGAAACAGACGGTGGATATTATCAATCGTCCTAACTTTCTCTCCCCTGAAAGCAAGGCGTTTGTGCCTGACTGGGGCATTGATGAGTTGCATGTGTATGCGGGGGTCTCGTTTCTCAAAAAAGCCCAGGGGCAAGGCAGGAGCGAAATACCGAGTGAAGAGTTCTTCGAGAATCAGCTGGAGCTTGATGAGTTGCGTTATGGGCGATTCAAGGAAACGTTCATGGCCTATGCCCAGGACCCGATGAGCAACCTGATATTCCTGGAGAAACTGAAGACGCTTGTAGAAAACAACATCAATGCGGTCAAGGACCTGACGGACGAGGATCCATCATGAGAAGAGAGCGGTTTGCGTCGGTGTCAGCTTTCTGAACCGACGCATTCCGTAAGGCTGTGTCAGAAGGAACCTGGTTTCAGCAGTTTTTTCAGGTATTGCCCATAACCGGTCTTTTTCAGCTTTTCAGCCTGTTCGCTCAGTTGTTCGGACGTGATCCAGCCATGGGTGTAGGCGATCTCTTCAAGGCACGCCACTTTCCAGCCCTGGCGCTGTTCGATGGTATGGACGAAATGGCTGGCCTCCAGCAGAGACTCATGGGTGCCGGTATCAAGCCAGGCGAAGCCACGTCCGAGCACTTCCACCGTCAGGTTCTTCTGCTCAAGGTAGGCGCTGTTCACGTCGGTGATTTCCAGCTCGCCACGTGCCGAAGGTTTGATGTTCTTCGCGATCTCGACAACCTGATTGTCATAGAAGTACAGCCCGGTAACCGCATAGCTGGATTTGGGTTCTGCCGGTTTCTCTTCGATGCTCAAGGCGCGGCCGTTCTCGTCGAACTCCACTACGCCAAAACGTTCGGGATCGGAAACGTGATAGCCGAATACGGTTGCGCCATGGCTTTGCTGCGTGGCGGCATGCAGTTTTTCCGAGAAATGCTGGCCGTAGAAAATGTTGTCGCCCAGGATCAGGCAGCACGGATCCTTGCCAATAAATTCTTCACCGATCAGAAAGGCTTGTGCGAGTCCGTCAGGGCTGGGTTGCTCGGCGTAAGTGAGCTCGATGCCATACCGGCTGCCGTCTCCCAGAAGCTTGCGGAAGGAGGGCAAATCGTCAGGCGTGGAGATAATCAGAATTTCCCGCATGCCTGCCAGCATCAGCACCGACAGTGGGTAGAAAATCATCGGCTTGTCGTAGATCGGCAGCATTTGCTTGGAGACGCCGAGGGTCAACGGATGCAGGCGAGTGCCTGACCCTCCGGCCAGAATGATGCCTTTACGATTGGTCGTGATCATTTATTCAGTACTTCCATGAGCATTCGGGTTACGCCGCTTTGCCAGTTCGGCAAGTGCAGGGAAAAAGCCTCGCGCAGTTTCTCGGTGTTCAGGCGCGAGTTCAAGGGGCGCCGTGCCGGCGTGGGGTAGTCGACGGTTCCGATGGGAGCGACGGTTTCGACGGCCAGTGTTTCGCCCTGTGCGCGTGCAACGTCGATGACATATTGCGCATACGCGTGCCATGACACTTCGCCCGCCGGTGCCAGGTGGTAGATTCCGCCGAGTTCAGGTTGTTTCAAGGTTTGTTGCAAGGCCACTGCTGTCACATCTGCCAGCAGTTCGGCACCGGTGGGAGCACCGATCTGGTCCGCGATGACGTTGAGCGTCGTGCGTTCTCTGGCCAGTCGTAACATCGTCTTGGCAAAGTTGTTGCCACGCGAGGCGTACACCCAGCTGGTGCGGAAGATCAGGTGCTTGCAGCCCGATGCAGCAATGAGCCGTTCGCCTTCGAGCTTGGTTGTGCCGTAATGGTTGACGGGCGAAACCGCATCGGTTTCCTTCCAGGCGGTCGTGCCGGTGCCGTCGAACACATAGTCGGTCGAATAATGGATCAAGAGGGCATCGAGCCGCAGGGCCTCTTCCGCCATGGCCTGGCTGGCGAGGGCATTGACCCGATGGGCCAGCTCCTGCTCGGTCTCGGCCTTGTCGACAGCGGTATAGGCTCCCGCATTGACGATCACCTGAGGCTGGAGACGGCGAATCGTGTCTCGCAGGCTGTCCGGACTGGACAAGTCACCTGAAAGCTCGCCATAAGCGGTCTGTGAGGTGTGCCTGTCCAGCGCGATCACTTCGCCAAGCACAGCCAGGGCGCGTTGAAGCTCCCATCCCACCTGACCGTTTTTTCCAAGCAGAAGAATTTTCATACAGTCCCGGTGCGCGTCGCGTAGTTCTTGTCGATCCACTGCTGATAGCTGCCGCTTTTCACGTGAGCGACCCATTCAGGGTTGTCGAGGTACCACTGCACAGTCTTGCGGATGCCGGACTCGAAGCTTTCTTCAGGAACCCAACCCAGTTCGCGCTGAATCTTGCTGGCATCGATGGCGTAGCGCAGGTCATGGCCTGGGCGGTCATGAACGTGAGTGATCAGGTCGGCATGAGGGCGGAAGGCCGAGTCGGGGCGCAGTTGATCGAGCAGGGCGCAGACGGTGTGCACCACTTCGATGTTCTGCTTTTCGTTGTGACCGCCGATGTTGTAGGTCTCACCGATTTCGCCTTCGGTCACGACCTTGTACAGCGCCCGGGCGTGGTCCTCTACGTAAAGCCAGTCACGGACCTGATTACCTTTGCCATAGATCGGTAGTGGCTTGCCTTCCAGGGCATTGAGAATGATCAGCGGGATCAGCTTCTCCGGGAAATGGCAGGGACCGTAGTTGTTCGAGCAGTTGGTGACCAGTGTCGGCAGGCCGTAGGTCCGGCTCCAGGCGCGCACCAGATGGTCCGAGCTGGCCTTGCTGGCGGAGTAGGGCGAGCTTGGCTGGTAAGGCGTGGTTTCGGTGAACAGGTCTTCCGGGCCTTCGAGGTCGCCATAGACCTCATCGGTCGAAATATGGTGGAACCTGAAAGCCGCCTTGCGTGTATCGTCCAGCCCGCCCCAGTAACCACGAGCGGCTTCCAGCAGCGTATAGGTGCCGATGATATTGGTCTGGATGAATTCGGAAGGCCCGCTGATGGAGCGGTCGACATGAGACTCGGCTGCCAGGTGCATCACGGCATCGGGCTGGTGATCGCGGAAGACCCGGTCGATTGCCTCACGATTGCAGATATCCACATGCTCGAAAGCGTAACGCTCACTCTTGTCCACCGACTGAAGGGATTCAAGATTGCCTGCATAGGTCAGTTTGTCGACGTTGACGACTGAATCCGTCGTGTGAGTGATGATGTGTCGAATGACTGCCGAGCCGATGAAGCCGGCACCACCTGTTACTAAGATCTTCACGAGAGTTTTACCTTGGGTTCTGACAAGCCTTCAGAGACTCTGACTGCGGGATGAGAGCCATCCGGTGCCTTGCCGTGTATTGAACATGCCAGCTTCCGGAGGTCGCGACTGTAAGGGACAAGCTGTTTTGACGATAGTACAAAGTGGCATTTTGAATAGAAAAAACCTTCTCTCAGATTCGAGTCAGTAATCGCTCGACCTGCGCCAGTTCCCAGGTGCTCAGCAGGCTGACCGGGTCCGTGCCGAAACGCTGGGTATCGAGGCTCCATGCCCGCCCATCGGGATCCTGGCAACTCAGGCAGTGATGCAGGTGCTTGCCGTCGAAGTCGAGGGTCATGTCCCATCCATCGACCGTGATGGGCAACAAGCCGGTTTCAAGCTGTTGTCCCGGCAGCAGGCGACGAATGCCCTGGGCGGTATCCCGCAGTTGCTGATACACCTCGCGTGCGCTCAATGGCTGCATTCACTCCACTCCCTGCAAACGGTTTTCTCCGAACTGGCTGCAACGGTTCCAGAAGCACTCAAGCCCCGACGAGATGAACTTGTCTCGATGCCGGATCATGAAAAAGCGTCGGGTCAACGGTGGCAGGCTGCCTTCCAGGGATTTCAGGCGTTGCGATGCCAGCAGGTCGGCGACGACCCAGCGAGACAGGCAACTGATGCCGATGCCCTGGGCCAGTGTGTGCTTGATGGCTTCCGAGCTGCCGATCTGTCGGGTGTCGGACAGATCGTGCAGGTGCCGCAGTAACAATTGCTCGACCTCTTCGCGGGTGCCTGAGCCCGGCTCACGAAGTAGCCACTCGGCACAGTGCAGATCACTGAGTGTGACACTTTCTTTCCGGGCCAGAGGATGCTGGCTGCCTGCGACTATCAATAGCTCATCCACCAGCCAGGGTTCGGTGCTCAGTTCGGGCAGGCGACAGGGGCCTTCGATCAGCCCCATGTCGATCTCGAAGTCCGCTACCTTTCTGGCAATGCTCATGCTGTTGGCCATTTCGACGTCGACCCGCAAGAGAGGGACCGACTGTCGTAATTCCCCCAGTATCAACGGCAGCACATAGTTGCCGATCGTCGTGCTGCATCCTACGCGCAGTCGCGTGTTCATCTCCGTATTGCCGGGCTGGAAGCCGGCTTCGATCTGTTGTGCGCTCTCAAGCATTTTTCTGGCCTGAGGCAGTAAGGCCTGACCATTGTCATTGAGCACCAGGCGCTTGCCTACCCGGTCGAACAGCCGTGTTTCGAGAGCGGCTTCCAGCTCATTCAACGCAGCGCTGGTGGCCGATTGCGAAAGGGACAGCGCCAGCGCGGCGCTGGTGGTGCTGCCATGCCGGGTGATAGCGCAAAAGATCTGCAATTGACGAAGGCTGAGCCTCATTAGATCTACCTGAAAAATGGGTAATCAAAACCTATATTACCCATTTTTATAATTATCAGGGTGCTTCTAGACTCTGTTCACGTCATCAGGCAGGAACAGACACATGAACGACATCAGGCCCGCAGTGATCCGGGGACGCGGCCGACCACTGGCGGCTCTTTCGACGCCCCGTGAAGCCATCAGGCAATTCACGCCCAACTGGTTCGCGGCCACCATGGGGACCGGGATTCTGGCTCTGGTGCTGGGTCAACTGCCACTGTCTGCGCCTTGGCTCAAGACCGTGGGTGAGGCTTTGTGGCTTTTCAATATGGGGCTGTTCGTGTTGTTCAGCGCGATGTATGCGAGCCGCTGGGTGCTGTTTTTCCATGAAGCCAGGCAGGTGTTCGGGCATTCGACGGTCTCGATGTTCTTCGGGACGATCCCCATGGGGCTGGCCACGATCATTAACGGGTTGTTTCTGTATGGGCTGCCGCGCTGGGGAGAGTCCGTGATCTCGCTGGCACAGGCCTTGTGGTGGATCGACGTGGCCATGGCGCTGGCCTGTGGTGTGCTGATTCCTTTCATGATGTTTACCCGTCAGAAGCATCGTATCGACCAGATGACGGCGGTCTGGCTCTTGCCGGTCGTCGCTGCCGAAGTGGCGGCGGCCAGTGGCGGTCTGCTTGCTCCTCACCTGACCGACGCCAGCGAGCAGTTCACCGTCCTTATCGCCAGCTATGTGTTGTGGGCGTACTCGGTTCCGGTGGCCCTGAGCATTCTGGTGATCCTGCTGCTGCGCATGGCCCTGCACAAGCTGCCACACGAAAGCATGGCGGCCTCGAGCTGGCTGTCGCTGGGGCCGATTGGTACCGGAGCTCTGGGCATGCTGGTGTTGGGGAGCGATGCACCCGCGATCTTCGCTTCCCAGGGGCTGCCTGGCGTCGGAGAGATTGCCCAGGGCATGGGCCTGCTCGTCGGTATTCTGTTCTGGGGATTGGGGCTATGGTGGATGGCGCTTGCCCTGTTGATCACCCTTCGTTACTTCAAGGCAGGCATTCCGTTCAATCTGGGCTGGTGGGGCTTTATCTTCCCGCTGGGGGTGTATGCGATCAGCACCTTGAAACTGGGCGCGGTACTGCACATGGCGTTTTTCAATGCCATGGGGGTGGTGCTGGTGATGATGCTGGTCGTGATGTGGGGAATCGTGGCTGGCCGGACGCTGGCCGGGGCTTATCGCGGCCACCTGTTCGTGTCGCCCTGCATTGCCTCGCTGGGCACGATGAATGCTCCGTCGTGCAGGTCTGGCCTCACTTGAGGGGAAAGCCTCATTTGCCGACAGATAAAAACGGGTTCATGGTCACGTTCGCGTAACTGTCCGGTAAGGTACACTTTTGACTTGCTGTGCCAGCAATGCATTCTTGCCAGCACACGATGTTATCGAGTCCAGAGGAACCTGCATGAGAGTTAAGACAGAGGCACGCCGTCAGGCCATTATCGACTCGGCCGGACAGCTGTTTCTTGAGCAAGGCTACGACAGCGTGACGATGGCGCAGATTGCGGCGAAAGTCGGTGGCTCCAAGGTCACGCTGTATAACTACTTCGCGTCCAAGGAGGCGGTGTTCGAGGCCTTTGTCATTGAAGCGGGAAGGGCTGACATGGACCGTCTGCAGGCGCTGCCCGAAGACGCCGGTATCGTCGAGACCCTGAGGGGGCTGGGTAGAAACTACCTGCTGCTGGTGCTTTCACCCGCGGTCATGGAACTGGACCGTTTGATCATTGGCGAAGCACGCCGCATCCCTGAGCTCAGCCGTATTTTCTATGAGAATGGTCCCCGAAAAACCCTGGAACATCTGGACCGAAACTTCGCAAGGCTTCTGGAAAAGGGGAGATTACGAACCGCAGAACCTCGCGCCCTGACTCTGCACTTCAAGGCGCTGTGTGAAAGTGATCTTTTTGAGCGCCAGCTCTGGGGGCAGACAGGCACACCTTCGGACAAGGACATCGATCAGGCAGTCGAGGATGCGGTTCGGGTATTCTTGCATGGCTATGCAGCTTCAGAGTCCTCCTGAGGCCGAGCCCCTTATCCGAGACTCCCGAAACAGCTTGGGTGATACCCCATAGGCTGTCTTGAATGTCTTGCTGAAATGGGAGCTACTGTTGAAGCCCCAGCCATAGGCGATATCGGTAATTGAGCGGGCAAGGTTGTCGGGGCTGCGCAGATCCTCGGCGCAACGGGAAAGTCTGCGTTGCAAGATGTAATCGCTGAGGCTGCTCGCGGTTTCATCCTCGAAAACCCGGTGCAAGGTACGGACAGAACATTGCACGAACCGGGCTATGCGCTCAATCGTCAGGTCGCGTTCTGCCAGGTTGTGTTCAATGAATGATTTGATCCGGTGTTTTTTGAAATACCGGAAATCATGTTCGAGCCTGGCTTCCTGGCGTTGATTGTTCAGCGTGTTGTCCAGAAGCGAAATGATGCTCTGGCCCACCAGACTGGAAGTGGCATCGTTCAGCAAGGCGTATTGTGCGTACGCATCGGTGATCAGATGGTGAAGCATGCGCCCCAGTCCATTGCGATTGTTCAGATGCAGCTCATTCGTCTCATGCACGGACTCGTCGAGCCCATGGCACAGCAGCATGAGATATTCACAGCCTTTGACGCTGGTCACGCTGAATGGACGACCGCAGTCCAGCAGAAGGATTTCTCCCGGGGTCAATGTGCTGTTTTTACTGCCCTGCTCAAAGTGACTGACTTCACTCATTTGCAGGATAAGCAGCCATGGCGTATCGGAAGGCGCCAGGGCTTTGCTCAGGCTTCGGGAGAAACGGTGGGGGCTGCACGTCATTCGACAGAAGTTCAGGCTCCCCAGGGCACCGTACTCAAGGCGCCCGGTGAAAGGGCGCTCATTGATGGGCTCGAAGTGTGTGTTTTCCAGCCGGCGAATGTAGTCCGGGGTTTTGCCCAGATGCGTGCTCATGAACTCACGCCATTTCATCAGGCGGTCTGAATGGAGAAACTGATCGGTACAGACACTGGCAAGGGCATTCATCCTGTTCTCTCTTGTTATGTTCGTCCGGCCTCATGGGCCGAACGATGGCTGAACGGAACCGGTACGATCAGAACGGGTAGTGATGTCCTCCTGCTTGCCAGGTTACCCAATGGGCACGCGTGAATTCGTCCAGAGCATAATGACCGTTGAACCGTCCAAGCCCCGAGTTTTTCTCGCCTCCAAAAGGCGCATTCGGCTGGTCGTCAACGGTGATGTCGTTGATGTGGGTCATCCCGGCCACGACCTTGCGAGCGAAGTCCAGGCCACGGGCCATGTCTTTTGTGAATACTGCGCTTGAAAGACCGTAATCACCAGCATTGGCAAGTGCCAGTGCATGCTGTTCGTCTTGTGCGACAACCAGGGGTAACAGCGGGCCGAATGTTTCCTCAACGGCCAGCTCCTGCAGGGCTGGTACGTCACCGAACACATGAGGCGCAAGCACGAGTCCGGAGGCTTTGCCACCTGCGAGGCATTTGATGCCTGCCCCGAGGGCGTTGTCGATCTTGCGAAGCAAACCATCCAGTTGCGCTTGATTGATGACCGGACCAATGACGGTATCCGCCAGATTGGGGTCGCCCACCTTGAGCTTTTTGACCCGCTCGGCAACCAGGGCGGCAAATTCCGGATAGACCTTGCGGTCGACGATTACCCTGTTGACACTCATGCAGATCTGACCCTGATGAAGAAAACGGCCGACAACCGCCGCATGAGCCGCGATCTCGATATCTGCATCGTCGAGCACGACCAGAGGGCTATTACCACCCAGTTCCAGGGCTACTCGCTTTATGTACTGGCCTCCGGTTGCGATGCTCCCGACGTTTCGCCCCACATCCGTAGAACCGGTGAAGGAGATGAAGCTTGGGATCTTGTGGGCGACAAAGGCATCGCCGATCTCTGAGCCTGCACCCACCACGACATTGAGCACGCCAGCAGGAAAACCGGCCTCTTCAAACAGGTGAGCGATGAGAAGACCTCCAGTGACGGCCGTATCGCTGGCCGGTTTGAGCACTACGGTATTGCCCAGGGCAACGGCCGGGATCACCGAACGCATGCTCAGATAGAGCGGGAAATTCCACGGGCTGATGACGCCAATGACGCCCAATGGCTCACGAAAGACGAAACTCTGTTCGCCCGGCTTGTGACTGGTCAGGATTCGCCCTTCTACCTGAAAAGGCATGGCTGCGCATTCGCGAACCAGATTGAGCGTCGTATTGCATTCAAAGCCGGCCTTGATACGTGTGCTGCCGGACTCCTTGATCAGCCATGCAGTGATTTCTTCGGCCCGTCGCTCGATGACTCGAGCCAGGTTGTTCAGCAACTCGGTCTTGCGGGCTGGCGTTGTGGCCGCCCAATCGGATTGAGCGTTTTGCGCAGCACTATAGGCGTTATTGAGATCGTCGATGGAGGCCAGAGGCATGGCCAGCAGTTGTTCCCCGGTATAGGGGTTCCGATTGTCGAGAGTGCGACTGGAGCGTCCGCTGATCCAGGTGCCGTTGATGTACTGGCACCCGTTAAGCGAGTAAGAGGCGGTTGGCTGTGTATTCATGTAAGGCTTCCTCACGGGCTGGATCAGAAGGGGTAAGGACGGCGACCGTGCTGGATCGAAACCCAGTGATCGGTGGTGAGTTCCGAAATGATCCAGTCACTGTTGAAGCGCCCGATACCGCTGTTCTTCTCGCCACCGAACAGGTTACTGGGGTCATCGTTCACGGAAATGTCGTTTACGTGGGTCATGCCGGCCTCGACCTGAAGTGCGAAACGCACTCCTCGTGCCTCATCCCTGGTGAAAACGGCACTGGAAAGACCAAATTCTGTGGTGTTGGCCATTTCGAGTGCGTGGGCTTCATTTCTTGCACGAATGACTGGCGCGATCGGGCTGAACTGTTCGGTTTGTGCCAGCAGCGAGTCGTTGGACACATCGACGAATACGTGTGGAGGTAACACCTGTCCTTGAGGAGCACCGCTCAAAACCATCCGGGCAGGTGAACTCAAGGCTTCTTCTATTCGAGTGAGTGCGCCAGTCAGTTGTCTCTGGTTGATCAGTGGTCCGATCACGGTGTCGCTTTCGTTTGGATCTCCCACTTTCAGGTTCCGGACACGCTCGACAAAGGCTTCGACAAAGCGGTCATGAATCCGGGAATCGACAATGATCCTGTTACTGCTCATGCAGATCTGGCCCTGATGCAGAAAGCGTCCGACAGTCGCACCCTGGACCGCCAACTCGATGTCGGCATCGTCGAGCACCACGCACGGAGCATTACCGCCAAGCTCCAGGCCTACGCGCTTGAGTGTCGGGCCGCTGATGGCCAGACCTCCAATGTGACGGCCGACCCGGGTTGAGCCTGTGAAGGAAATGAATTTCGGGATGGGGTGCAAGGTAAAGGCATCGCCAATATCGGCAACATCGCCTACGACAACATTCAACACACCTGGCGGTAGACCGGCTTCTTCATAAATACGAGCCAGCAACAGGCCGCCGGTTATCGGAGTATCGTCGGCGGGTTTCACCACCACGGCATTGCCGAGTGCAAGGGCAGGGGCTATTGAACGGTTGGACAGGTGCATGGGCCAGTTCCAGGGACTGATTACACCCACCACACCCAGAGCCTTTCGGTAGACACGGCTCTCCTTGCCGGGAATGTCGACTGGCAAGATCCGGCCCTGGACACGAAAGGGCATGGCTGCTGCGGCAAGCATCGTCGCGCGCACTGCCGACCATTCGATTTCAGCCTTGGTACGGGTACTGCCGGACTCGCGAATCAGCCAACTGACGATTTCTTCGTGGCGGCTGTCCAGGATGCTGATTGCACGATGAAAGACGCTGGCACGCTCCGAAGGCAGCAAGGCTTCCCATTCTTTTTGAGCCTGTGCAGCGGCCTGATAAGCAGTGTCCAGGTCCTGCTGGCTGGCCAGACTGATTTGTGCCAGCAGTGTTTCGTCATAAGGGTTCCGGTCGGACAGGACTTTACCGGTACTTCCCGGGCACCATCGGCCTGCGATGAATTGTCCAGAGAAGTCCTGCCATGGATTGAGTATCAGGCTCATTGTCGGCTCCGTATGGGATCAAGGGGATGAGTGAGTGGTGAGTGCGATCAGTTTCTGGGCGGCGGCTCGTGCTTCATTGCTTGCCTTTTCGAGTATCGTCGGCGCTTGAAAGATGCCTTCCTGGCAGTAGGGCGCAGTGGCGGCCATGCAGGAAAAAGCAGCTTTCACAAGGTCATCTGGAGTGCCATCGATCAACACCAGAGAGACGAGCAGGTGGCGTGTTCGCCTGTATGCCGATGTCGGTCTGGTTGATCTGGCGGCTTTCAGCGTCTGTTGGGCGATGCGCCGTGCCAGGGCCAGGCGGGTGTTTTCCGGGTGTGTCTGTTGACATAAGAGCAGGCTGGCTGCGGCAGCCAATACGCCCAGCAGGATCGCCATGGCTTGAGGCAGAAGGCTTTCAAGGCTGCTATCAAGGGCTGCGCCGGGCTGAGACATGAGAAGAAAGGTCATGTTGAGGTCTATGGCCATCTTTGCCGTTCCCGGACGAGCCATGAAAAAGGCTCCGACCAGCAAAAAAGGCGCGATGGACAGAAGCTGCAACAGAGGGTTTTCCGACCCGGGAACCAGCCAGGCTCGTGCAATGAGCCCCGTACAGCCTCCGAGTAGAGAGCCCGTGAAGACATCTTTTACGGCTTTTCGGGCATTGGGGTGACTGGAAAGAAGCGAGGCAAACAGCACCGACGTCATCATCATGACGGGACCTTCGCCCCAGCCTGTGAGTTGCCAGATCAGTGCGGTGATCGTCAGTGCAGAAAGTGGGCGCACAGCGGAAAGACCCGCAGCCCGCCAGTCGTGATTGACCGCTCTGGTCCAGCCACTCACGGGCTTTCTTTCACCTTTCAGCGCATCGTGAAGTGCCAGAAGGGCAGTCAGGCATTGATGATGCTCGACATTTCTGAGGGATGTACGCTGCACACATTCAATCAGGGCTGCGAGGTTTTCCGCTCCGGGTCGTCTGTGATCGAATTCAATGATCCAGAGGGCTGGCTCCCTGTCTTTCGTCCGCTCATGAATGACAGCCAGTACGACGATCAAGGCATCGATAATCTGGCGGGCATGCAGGGCTTTTCTTTTCCCTGAGCGCGATCCGGCAACAGTCATGTCAAATGACTCATCCAGAGCCTTGATCATCCCGAGTATTCGGGAGAGACACGCATCGGATTCCGCTCCTGAAACAGAGAACGATGACATGCACCAGCGAATGCCGGTGTTCACTAGCCGTTCGAGCTGCTCTTCCATCGGTACCGCCGATGTGGACTTCGGCGTGACGAGCCAGGAAACAGCGAACGAGCACAGAATGCCAATGACCGTACAGGCAACCCGCTCTGTCGCAAGCTCAGGATTGGGCTGTGGGGCCGCGAGACCGAACAGGGACACGATGGCTGCGCTGTAACCTGCCAGCACCCAGGCATAGTTCCTGAAGTGCCGAAACAGGTTTCCGATACCGGCGCACAGTACAAGCCAGATTCCGAGCAGAATGAGCAGGGTCTTCGGGGAGTCGAAGAAGCAGTAGAGCAGCGCGCCTGCAACCAGCGCGCCGACAGCTGTTCCGGCCAGCCTTGCCAGGCAACGTTCGATGAGAAGCCCACGGCTCGGCTGGGCAACCAGCCAGACGGTCATGGCGGCCCACCAGGGATGATGGAACTGCGCAAGCTCCGCCAGAGCAAGGGCCGCCATGGCTGCCGCCGTTGTGTGTGCGCTAAAGAGTAGAGGTGCACGTCCATCCTTCAGACGTGCACGATTCAAGGAAAATCGACCCATGTCGTATGACTCCGCCATGATGGCTTTCACATCATTTACACGGCCGGAGCCCAGGAACCATGTAGCGACATGCGCATGCGAAAGGGGATTTTCACCCTGGCCACAGGACCCGAGGCCATATCTCTGGAGTCGAGCACTACCAGTTCGCTGGCATAGTCTGCGATGTGATTAAGGAGTGCAATTACATAGCCATCGCCTTCGGGGGCGTCTGCCGAGCGGGGAACGAAGATGGGTTCCTGAAAGCATTCGCTGTCACCTGCAAACCAGCTGTCACTGGCCCCGGTCTTCAGGTTGAAATGAGTCAGCAGATTGAAGAACTGGAACGGCATCGGTCCATTTTCGGCCCTATAAGGCCGGGTCGGATCGAAGGCGATGACGAAGCCATGTTCATAAGGGCGCCCCACGTAGCGATCGTCGACGCGAGGGAATTCGCAGGGGTAATCGTTCAGTGGCTGCGGTTCGACCTGATCGTTTTGAGAGTCAAGGTTGAAGGTCCAGCGGAATAGACTGGACGACAGGCTTTCGGGAGACGGAATGAAGCCGTCTTCCTGAGGAAAGAAGTAGAAGACATTCCCGCTGGTGACCGGCATGTCCAGATGAATCAGGCGACCTTCCTCAAACGCATTGAGGGTGTGCCCCTGAAAGGCATTCGCAGGGCCTTTGAACCAGCGAACATCACTGGCTTTGCCATGGCGTGGCAGAACGGCGAACAACTGCGCCTGCTCCGGGTCCCACTGGAAATGCTGGCCGCCACGTTTCATGCGCTCCAGATCTACCTTGAGTGGAATGATCGGGAAGACAACATGGTTTTCGGTTACGGCAAAGTCATGAACCATGGCGGCATAGGGCGCCTGGAACCAGATTTCGTGCAGTAACTGACCATCTGGCCCTATCTCGAAATACGCCATGTCCGGAGAGCCATCTCCCTTGGCTTCATAGCTGAAAGCCAGGAGGTTGCCTGTGGCGGCATCGATCTTGGGATGTGCGGTGAAACTGGTGGATTTGATCTGGCCGTTCCAGTCATGTACGCCGAGAGTCTCCAGCGTATCCGGATCCATGGCATAAGGCAGCGCGTCCTCTTTCATGGCCAACAGGATGCCGTTGTGTTTGAGCACCGTGGTATTGGCCGTGGTGTTATCGGCTGCCGCCAGTGGGTCATTGGTATACGCATTACGGTAGATGCCGTTGAGCGAACGTCCCTCACGCCGCTGCGCCATGAGACGGGCTGTTTTCACATAACGGCGTCGTAGGGAGACTTTGCCATCCTTGAAAAAGAAGGCACTGACCAGGCCATCACCATTGAAGAAAATGTCTTGTTCCAGCATCGGAGGAAACTGTGGGTCTGGAGAAACCTGATAAAAGGCCCCGCAGATGCTAGTTGGCAGGGTGCCTTCTATCTCAAGGTCTACAACTTCGGCTTCCAGACGGCTAGGGCGATAAAGCGCGCCTGAAAATTCGGGTGTCGCAGGAAAGAGGGTCGTCATATTGGCTTCCTATAAGTGGTCACGCGAGTACATTTATAACCGTGGGCGGCAAGTGGATCAATATAAATGTACGACTGGGTTCATTTATAAGTGTAAGCAAAAGTGGCAAATGATCGTTCAGGCTGGGGGAGATGCTGGTTTGGAGTGTCTGGGACGGGAGTTCTGGCGAAAGCGGGCCACGACGATGCAGGCAATCATCAGCGCCAGAATGTAAGTGGCGGCAGCCAGCCATCCTACGGCTCTGAAATTACCTTCTCCCACCACCAGCGCAGCCCCGAACGGGCCTGCTCCCTGACCGACGAAAATGGCTGCATTGCCTAAGCCGGCAAGACGACCGCTGGGGTCCAGTTCAGCGCTCATGGACAACAGATAGGGAAGACTGAAAAACCATACCAGATGAATCAGGCCGGCAGTGATGGCGAATGCCAGAGGGCTATTGCCATACACCATGACCAGCGTGGCTGCGAGGGCTGCTCCGAAGCTGATCAGTTGAGGAGCCAGCAAGCCGATCTTGCGTTTAATGATGCCGGCCAGTCCCGCTCCCAACGCTCCGGCAAGAATACTGGCCCCCAGAATGGCTCCTATCTGTTGTGGCTCCAGGCCTATACTTTTGCCGATACGTTCCTGATAGATCCATAGCGCTGAGTGTCCGAAGAACAGCAGGGCGAAAAGTGATATCAGCAGAACGGCCGTCAGAGTAAGCGGTGCTGTGCTGGTATGGGACTGTCCGGTCTGTTCTGTGAAACGGGGAGGAATGCGCTGACAACCGAGCAGGGCAATGGCGCTTGCGAGACTCAGTACGAGAAATACGCCTGGAATACCTGCAAGAGCGAGAATGAATGGCGTGAACGAAACCAGCACGATGCCCCAGAGCAGGTTGCCCACGTTGATCATTGCGAAGCTGGCATCCTTGGAGGTGCGCAGGGCTGCTGTGGCATAGACGCAAGCCATGACTGCACCACCACTGAGGCCACAGACCAGCCGACAGGCTGTCAGCGTCTGCCAGTTGCTGGCCTGGGTGCTTGCCAGATTGCCAAGCACCATTGCCGCCAGAGCCAGCCACACGAATCGGCGTCTGTTGACCCGAGGCATCAGCAGTGCTCCGAAGCCGCAGGCAACGGCCATCGCGGTCAGTTCTGCGGCGAAAATTGTTCCGATGGCATTCAGTGGAATGCCCAGTTGATCTACGAAAGCGCCTCCAAGAAGGGGCTGGATTTGCAGGGTGCCCAAGGAAACCACCATCATCGTGCAGATGGCGAAAAGTGTTTTCCGGCTATCGACGGTTTGCAGTGCATTCATGATCGTGTCACCACCGGTTCAAAGTACGTGCGCAAAGCGCACCTGGACGGAGAAGTCGTTGCGGGCACGATTCTCGACATCGGTTTCGTGATAAAGGTTGAGCCAGAATCCTTGATCCTTGCTGATCTTCCAGAACAGTCCGGGGCCTATGCCGAGCACTTTTTCACGAGAGTCTTCCAGCCTGTGGCCATTGACCCGGTCATCCTCCAGTTGTTTGAAGAAATAACCGTTCAGGCCTGCCGACACGTTCGGAACCACTTCATAGGACAGTGTGAAGTTGGACCAGGCGGCCTCTCCTGCCTGGGTATTACGAACCGGTTGTCCTTCAAAGAACTGAGCTGAACTGCTTGCGGGATCGTCGTTTCTGAAGTTGTACAGGTAATGCAGACGCCAGCTCATCTCCCAGCGAGGGACTGGCATCCAGGTGGCTGCCCAGTAAGGGTTGAACGAGTAGAAGTTGGAGCCTTGGTTGAGGTCCTTGTGCTCGTCGTACCGGCCGGTGGGCAGAATGAAGTCCAGGGCAAAACGCTGAACGAAAACGGGGCGACCTCCATCGCCGATGACGGGATCGAACTGGACCTGCGGGCCCGTGACAATATCGCCAAGCCCTGTGGCGTTATCCTTGAGCCTGGTCCCGGCATCGCCAAAATCGCCATCCAGAAAAACGATGGGAATGATAAGGCTCCAGCCAAGGTGGGCATTGGCACCGATCGTTTGTGGTGAGTAATAACTGAGCTGATTCAGCAGGGTGGTGACATTGAGCCGGGGTGTATCGAAGGCGTTATTGTCGTGACCGTTCTTGTTTCTGAATGATGTGGCGCTGTTGTGCTTCAGATAAACCAGATGGCTGAGGCCGGGAGGGCCTGCAAAACCATCATAGAAACTGGTGCCTCCCAGATTGATGCCGGATGGCTGGTTGACGGAAGGAGGGGGCGGGCCATCCGCGGCTTTGGTTGAAATCCCGGTGGTAAAGGCGAACAGTCCCAGAGTGCTGCAAAGCAAGGTCTTCATGAGTGCTGGCTCTATTGTTGGATTTTTGAGCTGGAGAGCTATTTGCTCCGTGCACCTGGAATCTATGGGGATGGAGAGGGAGGGTCTTGCTCGGGAGAGACACTGTTGTCTGGGAGTGCCATCGTGAACTTGCATCCAGATGGTTTGAGGCGAGGGCTTGAATGCAAAACCCCCGAATCGACTGGCGATTGCGGGGGCTTTGTGGGATCAGCGTCCGTGGAAATCCACGGTAAATATCAGACGTTGAAGCGGAAGTGCATCACGTCGCCATCTTTCACGATGTATTCCTTGCCTTCCAGACGCCATTTACCGGCCTCCTTGGCACCGGCTTCGCCCTTGAACTGAATGAAGTCTTCGTAGGCGATGACTTCGGCGCGGATGAAGCCTTTCTCGAAGTCGGTGTGGATAACGGCCGCGGATTGTGGGGCAGTTGCACCGACGCGAACGGTCCAGGCGCGGACTTCCTTCACACCGGCGGTGAAGTAGGTTTGCAGGTTGAGCAGTTCATAGCCTGCGCGGATCACGCGGTTCAGACCCGGCTCTTCAAGGCCCAGGGCCTCGAGGAACATGTCTTTTTCTTCGCCTTCTTCAAGCTCGGCGATCTCGGCTTCGATCTTGTTGCAGACCGGTACGACGATCGCGCCTTCTTCTTCGGCAATGGCCAGAACGACGTCCAGGTAAGGGTTGTTCTCGAAACCGTCTTCGGCCACGTTGGCGATGTACATCACCGGCTTGCTGGTCAGCAGGTGGAAACCGCGGATCACCAGCTTCTCGTCGGCGCTCATGCCTTTCATCAGGCTGCGTGCCGGTTTGCCTTCGGTGAAGTGAGGGATGAGTTTTTCCAGCACGGCCTTCTGGGCCACGGCATCCTTGTCACCGCCTTTGGCGTTGCGAGCGACTTTCTGCAGTTGTTTCTCGCAGCTGTCGAGGTCGGCAAAGATCAGCTCGAGGTCGATGATTTCGATGTCGCGCTTGGGATCGACGCTGTTGGAAACGTGAATGACGTTCTCGTCTTCAAAGCAACGAACCACGTGGGCGATGGCATCGGTCTCACGAATGTTGGCCAGAAACTTGTTACCCAGGCCTTCACCTTTGGAGGCACCGGCAACCAGACCGGCGATGTCGACGAATTCCATGGTCGTCGGCAGTACGCGCTCCGGCTTGACGATGGCCGCCAGGGCGTCCAGGCGTGGGTCGGGCATCGGCACGATGCCGGTGTTGGGTTCGATCGTGCAGAAGGGAAAGTTCTCTGCCGCAATGCCGGATTTGGTCAGGGCGTTGAACAGGGTGGACTTGCCGACGTTAGGCAGGCCGACGATGCCGCAGTTGAATCCCATGGTGTTTCCCCTCGAGTGGTGTCAGGCCTTCTGGCTGTGCAGGTTTTTCATCGCCCGGTTCCATTCACCGGCGAAGATATCCGGCAGCACGCCGAGGGCAAAGTCGATACTGGCGTCCAGTTTTTCCTGTTCGGCGCGCGGCGCTCGACCCAGGACAAAACCGGATACCTTGCTGGCATCGCCCGGGTGGCCGATACCGAGCCGCAGGCGATGAAAAGTGTTCTGATTGCCGAGCTGCGCAATGATGTCGCGCAGGCCGTTATGACCGCCATGCCCGCCGCCCACTTTCAGTTTGGCAACGCCGGGAGGCAGATCGAGTTCGTCGTGCGCTACCAGAATGGAGTCGACCGCAATGCGATAGAAGCCGGCGAGTGCTGCTACAGCCTGGCCGCTGCGGTTCATGTAGGTGGTAGGAATCAGCAGACGAACGTCCTGACCCTGATGTGTAAAACGCCCGGTCAGGCCAAAGAATTTGCGCTCGGGAACGAGGTTGACTCGTTGCGCCGCAGCAATACGCTCAACGAAAAGAGCCCCTGCGTTATGCCGGGTCTGTTCGTATTCTGTGCCAGGGTTTCCCAGGCCAACGATCAGTTTTATGGCGGTCACGACAGGGGCTCTTCCTTGGAGTTGTGGATAACACCGCTTGCGAAAGCGGCAGATGTGGGCGAAAAGTGCTCATTTACCATGATGTAAACTCCGCGATCTCGCCCGCCTTGCCTGCTATCGCTCGCGATTTTTCCTGAGCAACTCCGACGTTATCGAGTAATGAATTACTCGGCAGCGCCTTCTTCCGGTGCTACGCGTGGAGCGTGAACGTTGGCAACAGCCAGGTCGTTACCGTGCGCCAGTGCGACGAACTCAACGCCTTTAGGCGCTTTCAGGTCGGACAGGTGAACGATGGTGCCGACGACAGCCTTGGCCAGGTCAACTTCGATGAACTCAGGCAGGTCCTTAGGCAGGCAGGACACTTCTACTTCAGAAGTAGTGTGCGAGATTTCGCCGCCTTTCTTGATGGCTGCTTCTTCGTTGATGAAGTGAACAGGTACGACAGCGGTCAGTTTCTGACCGGCAACAACGCGTACGAAGTCAGCGTGCATCACGTGGCCTTTGGCCGGGTGACGTTGCAGAGCCTTGATCACGACGTTCTGCTTGGTGCCACCGACGTTCAGTTCGATAACGTGGCTGAAAGCAGCTTCGTTTTCCAGCAGTTTGGAAATTTCTTTTGCCAGGACGCTGATGGACTCAGGAGCTTTTTCAGCACCGTAGACAACAGCTGGAACCAGGCTAGCGATACGACGCAGGCGGCGGCTCGCACCTTTCCCCAGGTCGGAACGCAGTTCAGCATTCAGAGTGAAATCATTCATTTTGTTTCTCCAGGATAACCATGCTCGCAGTGGCGTTTGCGACCAGCGCCAAGGCGATATGGGCAAAAAAGCCCCGCCCTGACCGAATGCCAGGGCGGGGCGCTTTTCGTCGACGAGATGAACGCGAAGGGATAACCCTTAGCGGAACATCGCGCTGATCGATTCTTCGTTGCTGATACGGCGAACCGCTTCAGCGACTACCGGTGCGATATCCAGTTGACGGATACGGCTACAGGCTTGTGCAGCAGCGGACAACGGGATGGTGTTGCTCACCACCAGTTCGTCCAGCACGGAATTTTCAATGTTTTCGATCGCCCGACCCGACAGCACAGGGTGTGTGCAGTAGGCAAAAACCTTGGCAGCGCCGTGCTCTTTCAGGGCCTTGGCCGCGTGGCACAGGGTGCCGGCGGTATCGACCATGTCGTCAACCAGAATACAGGTGCGGCCTTCGACATCACCGATGATATGCATCACTTCGGAGTGATTGGCTTTCTCACGGCGTTTGTCGATGATCCCGAGATCGACACCCAGGGATTTGGCAACGGCACGTGCACGCACGACGCCACCGATATCCGGGGAAACGATCATCAGGTTTTCAAAGCGCTGGTCTTCGATGTCATCCACCAGTACAGGGGAGCCGTAGATGTTATCTACCGGAATATCGAAGAAACCTTGTATCTGGTCAGCATGGAGATCAACCGTTAGAACACGATCGATACCCACCACGGTCAGCATGTCAGCGACGACTTTCGCGCTGATGGCCACACGTGCGGAACGCGGACGGCGATCCTGACGGGCATAACCAAAGTAAGGAATCACAGCAGTGATTCGGGACGCTGAGGAACGGCGGAAGGCATCAGCCATCACGACGAGTTCCATCAGGTTATCGTTAGTCGGAGCGCAAGTCGGCTGAATAATGAAGACGTCTTTACCGCGGACGTTTTCATTGATCTCAGTGCTGATCTCACCGTCGGAGAATTTACCGACGGAGACATCACCCAGTGGGATATGCAGCTGACGTACTACACGCCGAGCCAGATCGGGGTTAGCGTTCCCCGTAAAGACCATCATCTTGGACACGCGCAGTACCTGAAGGCTGAGGGTATGCCTGGATGAGTATAGAAAATGGCAGGGGCGGCTGGATTCGAACCAACGCATGGCAGGATCAAAACCTGCTGCCTTACCGCTTGGCGACGCCCCTGTAGTGGATCAATCTGAGTGCCCAGCACTCAATTCCTTTTTCACAGAATTTGTAGCTTGCGATGCAACATCGAAACGTTGCTTCCTTTTGCTACGAACCCTGTAAGGGTCTCTGTAAGAAGGGCCGAAACTTTATCAGCTTCAGCTTCGTTTGGGAAGGCCCCAAACACACAACTTCCAGTTCCGGTTAATTTTGCTTCGGTAAAATTACCTAGCAAATTCAAAGCGTTACGTACATCTGGGTAACGCCTCTCTACAACCGCTCTACAGTCGTTTTGACTGTTTCCCTTGGGAACGGGGCGCACTTTAATGGGAGGAGTGTCACGTGTCAACAGTGGATCTGAAAAAATTTCTGCTGTACTTACAGATACTTGCGGCACAAGCACCAAATACCACGGTTCTTCGAGGGTTACGGGGGTCAGGATTTCTCCGACGCCTTCAGCAAATGCGGCGCGTCCACGCACGAAAACCGGGACATCGGCCCCCAGTGTCAGCCCCAGAGCCGCCAGGCGATCTTCGTCCCAGCCGAGATTCCACAGGTGATTCAGGGCGAGCAGGGTTGTTGCGGCATCGGAACTGCCGCCTCCGATTCCTCCGCCCATGGGCAGACGTTTTTCCAGCCAGATATCCATGCCCAGCGTGCAGCTGGACTGTTGTTGCAGTGCGCGTGCCGCTTTCACGATCAGGTTGCTTTCGTGAGGAACGCCGGGAATGTCGGTTTGCAGGCGGATTTCACCGTCCTCGCGAACGGCGAAACTGAGTTCGTCGCCGTAGTCGAGAAACTGAAAGATCGTTTCCAGTTGGTGATAGCCGTCAGGGCGGCGACCGAGGATGTGCAGCATCAGGTTCAATTTGGCCGGTGCAGGCAGGGTCAAGCGTGAGGTTGTCATATTCATTGTCCCAGCTTGCGAGGTTGCCAGTCCTTGATGACCAGCGTGACGTCCAGATCCTGCCCGTGCAGCTTGATGCGTTCGGGCAGCCAGTAACCGTTCTGCTCGGCGTAGCTGAGGTATTCCACCTGCCAGCCATCCTGCTCGAGGCTGGCCATGCGGCTGTCGTCATCCAGGGTCAGGCGGCTCTTGCTGTCGGGAGCGGGAAGGCCGCGCACCCACCAGACGAGGTGCGAAACCGGCAGCTTCCAGCCTAACTGGTCCTGCAGCAGGGTTTCGGGCGTGCTGGCTTCATAGCGGCCTTGATTGGCGACCTCCAGCGTCACGCCTCCGGGGCGACCGGTCAGGCGGGCTGCACCGCGTCCCAGCGGGCCGGAGAGACGGATGTCGTAGTAGTCCTGGCGTTGCAGCCAGAACAAGGTGCCGCTGCCCGAGTCCCGAGGGGCGCGTATGCCGACCTTGCCGTTGATCTGCCAGCCATCGAGGCTGCTCAAGTGTTGTTTGTGTTCGCGCCATTGCGCGGGGTCGCCCTTGCCTTGCAGGGCTTCTCGGGAGGTGAGGCCGGCACAGCCGGTCAGCAGGGCGATGAGGCTGAATACGATTACGTGGCGCAAAAACATGACGTCAAAGGTTCTCTGATCCGGTCAGGCGCAGCAAAGTGCTGCGCAGGATGGGGCTGTCGGGTTGCTGTTCAAGGGCTTTTTCCCAGACTTTGCGGGCTTCACGCTGCTCACCCTTGGCCCAGAGCACTTCGCCCAGGTGTGCGGCGACTTCGTGATCGGGGAAGCGTTCGAGTGCCAGCCGCAGCAGGCGTTCGGCTTCATCCAGGTTGCCCAGGCGATAATTCACCCAGCCCAGGCTGTCGAGCACGGCAGGGTCTTCGGGGTTCAGGCTGTGAGCCTTCTCGATCAGTTCCTTGGCTTCGGCATAGCGGGTCGTGCGATCGGAGAGCGTGTAACCCAGGGCATTGAGGGCCATGGCGTTGTCCGGCTCGCGCTTGATGATCGCTCGCAGGTCTTTTTCCATCTGGGCCAGATCGTTGCGCTTTTCGGCCAGCATCGAGCGCGTATAGAGCAGGTTCACATCGTCGGGGAACTGCTTGAGCGCCTGATTCAGCACTTGCCAGCCGCGATCGGGCTGGTTGTTGCTGGTCAGGGTTTCGGCTTCGATCAGATAGAGCTGGATGGCGTAGTCCGGCTGCATGTCACGGGCTTCTGCGAGGCGTCGGGAGGCCTCTGCCGCATTGCCGTTGCTCATCAGAATATCGCTCTGACGCAACTGCGCCGACAGGAAATCCGTACCGGGGCCGACCTGTTCATATTCGGCCAGGGCGCTTTGCGGGTCATTGCGCTCTTCGTGGATGCGTCCCAGGTTCAGGTGCGCGGAATCCACATGCGCGCCTCGTTCCACCAGTTCTTCCAGATACCCGGCCGCTTCGTCCCAGGCCTTGGCTTCCAGGCAGACCAGCGCCAGCGAGAAACGCAGCTCGTCGTCATCGGGGTACTGTTTCAGAAGGTTGGAGAACTGCACCTTGGCGTCCTCCATGCGGTTCTGCTCCACCAGCATGCGGGCGTAAGTCAGGCGCAGACGTTTGTCTTCCGGGTATTTCTTGAGGCTTTTTTCCAGGATCGGCAGGGCCTCCTTGCCACGTCCCATGCCTTGCAGCAGGCGGGTTCGCAGCAGGATCGGCGCAATTTCGCCTTCCTTGGGCGGGTTGTCCTCCAGCAGCTTGAGCGACTGCTCGGAGTCACCGTTCTGTTGCAGCAACAATGCCTTGCCGAAAATCAGCTGGCCGTTGTTCGGGTATTTGCCCAGCAGCCGCTCAAAGCTCTTGAGCAGGGCGTTGCGGGTGTCGGTGTCGGTTTCAGCCGCAGAAAGCGCCAGGAAGTCGAAATGCGTATCGCCCTGGCCTTGCAAGACCTTCTCCATATACATCATGGAATCGTCGTAGCGACCGGCGCGTGCCAGCTGGATCGCCGATGCCCTCTGCGCTTCCAGGTTGCCCGGGTCGTTCCTGGCCCAGATCATGGCCGTATCCAGCGCGGCCTGGTCGGCACCCAGGTACTCGGCAATGCGGTAGGCCCGCTCGGAAACGCCCGGGTCCTGGGTCTTGACGGCCTGGGTCACGTAGTTGTCCAGCGCAATGTCGAAACGATTGCGTTGGCCGGCCAGTTCGGCGCTCAGCAGGCTGACCAGGGTGTCCTGGGTGAACGAGCCATAGACCAGCGGCTTGGTTTCAGGCGCGGGAGTGACGTCTTTCGAGGCCGGTACGGGCTGAATGTCATCGGTCGCCATGGACTGGCAGCCGCCAAGGAAGACGAGGGCGAGGAGCAACGCGGAGGATCTAGTCATATATAAGAAAGGTGGCTTACCTGCGGTTTGGAGCATCATGACACAAGGCTGTCGGCAAAACCCACCACCGGTGGAAAAACTACTGCAACAGCGGTTCCAGCGACGTTGCCAGCCCCGATACGGGGGCGGTAACGAGCGATTCTAGTGGGACAATAATATGCAGTGGTTGTTCTGAGCTTATCGAAGTAGGACAATTGCTGGCTTCACGTCACCACCAGCGACCCTGAATGGCCTTCCTTGCACTTGGTATTAACCATAAGACTGCTTCGGTAGACGTTCGTGAGCGCGTGGCATTTACGCCAGAACAGTTGGTCGAGGCCTTGCAGCAGCTATGCCGTCTTACCAGCAGTCGCGAAGCCGCGATTCTCTCGACGTGTAATCGAAGCGAGTTGTACATCGAGCATGACCAGCTCGCAGCTGACAGTATTCTGGCGTGGCTGGCGGATTATCACCACCTGAGCCTGGATGAACTGCGCGCCAGCGCCTACATACATGAAGACGATGCCGCCGTGCGTCACATGATGCGCGTGGCTTCGGGGCTGGACTCTCTGGTACTGGGAGAGCCGCAGATTCTCGGGCAGATGAAATCCGCCTATGCCGTTGCCCGTGAGGCCGGCACTGTCGGGCCGTTGCTGGGCCGTCTGTTTCAGGCCACGTTCAGTGCCGCCAAGCAGGTGCGTACGGACACGGCCATCGGGGAAAACCCGGTTTCGGTGGCGTTTGCCGCCGTCAGTCTGGCGAAACAGATCTTCAGCGATCTGCAGCGCAGTCAGGCATTGCTGATCGGGGCGGGTGAAACCATTACGCTGGTTGCCCGGCACCTGCGCGACCTGGGCGTCAAGCGTATCGTGGTCGCCAACCGGACCCTTGAGCGTGCGAGTATCCTGGCCGCCGAGTTCGGTGCTCATGCGGTATTGCTCTCGGATATTCCGGCAGAGCTGGTCAATAGCGATATCGTGATCAGCTCCACGGCCAGCCAGTTGCCGATTCTGGGCAAGGGTGCGGTGGAAAGCGCCCTGAAACTGCGCAAGCACAAGCCGATCTTCATGGTGGATATTGCGGTGCCCCGCGATATCGAGCCTGAAGTCGGCGAACTGGACGACGTTTACCTCTACAGCGTCGACGATTTGCATGAGGTGGTGGCCGAAAACCTCAAGAGCCGCCAGGGCGCTGCACTGGCGGCCGAACAACTGGTCAACGTGGGCGCCGAGGATTTCATGTCGCGCCTGCGTGAGCTGGCTGCGGTCGATGTATTGCGGGCCTATCGTCAGCAAAGCGAAAAGCTGCGCGACGAAGAGCTGAGCAAGGCGCAGCGTATGCTGGCCAACGGCAGTAATGCCGAGGAAGTCTTGATTCATCTGGCACGTGGCCTGACCAACAAACTGCTGCACGCTCCAAGCGTTCAGCTTAAAAAGCTGTCTGCCGAAGGTCGCGTCGATGCGCTGGCCATGGCCCAGGAACTTTTTGCCCTCGGTGGGGGCTCGACGGATAAACCTTCGCAATGAAAGCTTCACTGCTCAATAAGCTGGATGTGCTCAGCGACCGTTTTGAAGAATTGACCGCGCTGCTTGGCGATGCGGAAGTGATCAGCGACCAGACGAAATTTCGTGCCTATTCCCGTGAATACGCCGAAGTGGAGCCGGTCATCGAGACTTACAGGCAGCGCATCAAGGTCATGGCCGATCTGGACGGTGCTCAGGCCCTGCTCAAGGACAGCGACCCGGACATGCGGGAAATGGCTGTCGAAGAGGTGCGCGAGGCCAAGTTGCAGCTGGCGGAGCTGGAATCGCAGTTGCAACGCATGCTGCTGCCCAAGGATCCCAACGACGGACGCAACGTGTTTCTGGAGATCCGTGCGGGTACCGGTGGCGACGAGGCGGCGATTTTTGCCGGTGACCTGTTCCGCATGTATTCGCGCTATGCCGAGCGCCGTGGCTGGCGCGTGGAAATCCTTTCGGAGAACGAAGGCGAGCATGGCGGTTACAAGGAGGTCATTGCCAGGGTCGAAGGCGACAATGTTTACGGCAAGCTGAAGTTCGAGTCCGGTGCGCACCGCGTCCAGCGTGTTCCCGAGACCGAATCCCAGGGACGTATCCATACGTCGGCCTGTACCGTGGCCGTGTTGCCCGAGCCTGACGAACAGCAGGCGATCGAGATCAACCCGGCGGATTTGCGCATCGATACCTACCGCGCATCAGGTGCCGGTGGTCAGCACGTCAACAAGACCGATTCGGCCATCCGCATTACGCACTTGCCGTCGGGTATTGTCGTGGAATGCCAGGAAGAACGTTCGCAACACAAGAACAGAGCCCGGGCAATGTCCTGGTTGTCTGCCAAACTGAATGATCAGCAGACCAGCGCGGCTGCCAATGCCATTGCCAGCGAGCGCAAGCTGCTGGTGGGGTCTGGCGACCGCTCTGAACGTATTCGTACCTATAACTTCCCTCAAGGGCGAGTGACGGATCATCGCGTCAATCTGACGTTGTATTCACTGGATGAAGTTCTGGCCGGTGGGGTCGATGCAGTGATAGAGCCGCTACTCGCTGAATATCAGGCTGATCAACTTGCGGCACTGGGTGAGTAAATGACCATCATCGCCAGCTTGTTAAGAAGCGCTGAGCTTCCAGATTCACCAACCGCACGCCTCGATGCCGAGTTACTGCTGGCCGCTGCGCTGGGTAAACCGCGCAGCTTCCTGCATACCTGGCCCGAGCGTATTGTCAGTACCGAAGCGGCGCTGGCGTTCGCGGGCTACCTGCAACGCCGGCGTACCGGCGAGCCGGTGGCTTATATCCTGGGCCAGCAAGGCTTCTGGAAACTCGATCTGGAAGTCGCGCCGCATACACTGATTCCACGCCCTGAAACCGAAATGCTGGTGGAAGCGGCACTGGAGCTGGTTCCGGCCTTTGCCGGTGCCGAGGTGCTGGACCTGGGCACCGGGAGCGGGGCGATTGCCCTGGCGCTGGCCAACGAGCGTCATCTCTGGAAGGTGACCGCCGTGGACCGTGTGCTTGAGGCTGTCGCCCTGGCCGAGCGCAACCGACAGCGCCTGCAACTGGACAACGCCGTGGTGCTCAACAGCCACTGGTTCAGTGCGCTGGAAGGCCGGCAATTCGACCTGATCATCAGTAATCCGCCTTATATCGCGGCGGCCGATCCGCATCTGGTGGCCGGCGATGTCCGTTTCGAGCCGAGCAGCGCGCTGGTCGCGGGCACCGATGGCCTGGACGACTTGCGGGCCATCATCGATCAGGCGCCAGCGCACCTGCGCGGTGGTGGCTGGTTGCTGCTCGAGCACGGTTACGATCAGGGCGCGGCCGTGCGTAACCTGCTGACCGTGCGTGGTTTCGAGCGTGTCCAGACCCGCCGGGATCTGGGCGAACATGAGCGCATCACCTTCGGATGCCTGCCGTGCTGAGTGATCAGGAACTGCTGCGTTACAGTCGGCAGATTCTGCTGCAACACGTCGATATAGAAGGGCAGATCCGGCTCAAAAACAGCCGTGTGCTGATCGTCGGCCTGGGCGGTCTTGGCTCTCCGGTGGCGCTCTATCTGGCAGCGGCAGGTGTCGGTGAGCTGCACCTGGCCGACTTCGACACGGTTGACCTGACCAACCTGCAGCGTCAGGTCATTCATGACAGCCAGAGCGTCGGGCAGGCCAAGGTCGACTCGGCCATGGCCCGTCTGGCGGCCATCAACCCTGAAGTGACACTGATTCCCCACCGTACCGCCCTGGATGCCGACTCGCTGACGGCTGCCGTGCAGGCGGTGGATCTGGTGCTCGACTGCTCGGATAACTTCTCAACCCGCGAAGCCGTGAATGCGGCGTGCGTTACGGCAGGCAAACCTCTGGTCAGCGGCGCGGCGATCCGGCTCGAGGGCCAGTTGTCCGTCTTCGATCCGCGTCGTGCCGAAAGCCCTTGCTATCACTGTCTTTACGGTCACGGCCATGAAGCCGAACTGACGTGCAGTGAAGCCGGCGTCATTGGCCCGCTGGTCGGGCTGGTGGGCAGTCTGCAGGCCCTTGAAGCCCTGAAGCTGCTGGCCGGTTTTGGCGAGCCGATGGTCGGTCGCCTGTTATTGATCGATGCCTTGGGCAGTCGTTTCCGGGAGTTGAAGGTCAAGCGTGATCCAGCTTGTGGTGTGTGTGGTTCCAGGCATGACTGACGCAGGTCTGATCTATAGCCGTACTGCGCCCGTCGGTGTCTTCGATTCCGGTGTGGGCGGTCTTTCGGTATTGACCGAAATTCGCCAGCTTCTGCCCAACGAGTCCCTGTTGTATGTCGCGGACGGTGGGCATATTCCCTACGGCGAAAAGACGCCTGCATTCATTATTGAACGCTGCCTTGCGATTGCCGGTTTCCTTCATGGGCAAGGCGCCAAGGCCCTGGTGCTGGCCTGCAATACGGCGACAGCGGCGGGCGTCGTCCAGATCCGGCAGCGTTATCCCGATTGGCCTATCGTGGGCATGGAGCCCGCCGTCAAACCGGCAGCGGCCGCGACGCGCAGTGGAGTCGTGGGCGTTCTGGCGACGACCGGTACGCTGCAAAGCGCCAAGTTCGCGGCCTTGCTCGACCGTTTTGCCAGCGATGTGTGCGTGATCACCCAGCCGTGCCCTGGGTTGGTCGAACTGATCGAGACCGGTGATCTGGCCAGTCCGGCCATTCGTGAACTGCTTTGGCGCTATGTCGAACCCTTGCTGGCCGAAGGGTGCGACACCATTATTCTGGGCTGTACCCACTATCCGTTTCTCAAACCCCTGTTGCGTCAGATGATTCCTGACTCGATCAGCCTGATCGATACCGGCGCTGCCGTGGCCCGACAGCTTCAGCGTCTGCTGGCTCAGTCCGATCTTTTGGCCACGGAGCCGGGAGGCGAAACGTCCTACTGGACGAGTGGCAGTCCAAATGATTTCAAAAAAATTCTGCCAGGCCTATGGCAAAGTTCTGGCAGTGTGCGAAGCTTGGGTTTGTAAAAAAATCGTGAAAAAAGCTTCTGGGGGCTGAACCAACGCTTTGTTGCTGCTTTCTATACTGCGTCCGCCAGTTTCCAACACGTTCTAACAACTACATACGAAATGGATGTTTCTTATGAAGCGACTCTTGTGTGCGGCCGCGTTCTCGGCCGTTCTTGCGGGGCAAAGCTCACTGGCACAGGCCGATGGGGTAGAGTTTTCGGTAGGCCATACCAGCGAATCAACCATGACCTATCGCCTGGGTGTGCAGTTCGACTGGGATAAAAGCTGGCTGAAAAGCGATGTGGGACGCCTGACCGGCTACTGGGACGGAGCCTACACCTACTGGGATGGCGATAAGAGCTCCAGCAATAACAGCCTGTCGTTTTCGCCAGTGCTTGTTTATGAATTCGCCGGGCAGAGTGTGAAGCCCTACATCGAGGCGGGGATTGGCGTTTCCGTGTTCTCCAATACCCAGGTTGAAAACAACAAGCTGGGCTCGGCTTTCAACTTTGAAGACCGCATCGGTTTCGGTCTGCGTTTTGCGGGCGGCCATGAGATCGGCATTCGTGCCACTCACTATTCCAACGCCGGCATCAAAGAGCCGAACGACGGGATAGAAAGCTATGCACTGCATTACAAGATGCCGTTCTGAAACCCCGCTTTCGCGAGTGAGTTCGTCCCTGCTGGTATAGGTGCGAACTGGCTCGCGAACAGTCTTCAGGCATCGAAGCGCCCAAGCAGCGGTGCGCGCAAGGCGTCTGGCTTGGCGAGCAGCAACTGCGCCGTGCCGATGGTCCGCTCCAGAAATCCTCCTTCGCAATAGCACAGATAGAATTCCCAGAGACGCAGGAAGTATTCGTCATACCCCAGATCCAGCAACGAGCTGTGGGCATTCCGAAAATTGTCGTGCCACAGACGCAGTGTCCGGGCGTAATGCAGGCCGAAGTCTTCCATGTGCAGCAGGTTCATGTCGGTGTCGCTTCCGACGATTTCCAGCATTTTGTGGACCGATGGGAGTGCGCCGCCAGGGAAGATGTAGCGCTGGATGAAGTCCACGTTGCGTCTGGCCTGTTCATAGCGTTGTTCGCGAATCGTAATGGCCTGCAACAGCATCAGCCCGTTGCTTTTCAGTAAGTGCGAGCACTGTTTGAAATAGGTCGGCAGGAACCGGTGGCCCACCGCTTCGATCATTTCAATGGACACCAGTTTGTCGTATTGCCCCGTCAGGTCCCGGTAATCCTCAAGCAGCAGCGTGACACGATCCTGCAGGCCAAGTTGAATCAGGCGCTGCTCGGTATAGGCAAACTGCTCTCTGGACAGTGTCGTGGTCGTGACCCGGCAGCCGTAATGCTGTGCCGCATGGATGGCCATGCTGCCCCAGCCTGTGCCGATCTCCAGCAGGTGGTCTTCGGGCTTGAGGGACAGCTTCTGACAGATGCGGTCCAGCTTGTTGCGCTGTGCCTGCTCGAGGCTGTCGTTCTCGTTCAGAAACTGTGCGGCGGAATACATCATCGTTGGGTCGAGAAACTGCTCGAACAGTTGATTGCCCAGGTCGTAATGAGCCGCGATGTTTTTTCGTGAGCCCTGGCGGGTATTGCGATTGAGCCAGTGCAGGCCGTGGATCAGAGGTCGTGCCAGACGGGCAATACCGCCTTCCATGGCATCGAGTACATCGAGATTGCTGACAAAGACCCGGACCACGGCGGTCAGGTCCGGGCTGGTCCAGTAACCCTGGATGAAGGCTTCGCCGGCACCGATGGAGCCATGGCTGGCAACCATGCCCCAGACGGCAGAATCCCGGACATGAATTTCCCCCTGAATCAGCGCGCCAGCCTTGCCGAAGACATGGCGCTCCTTGCCTTCGTTCACCACCAGTTGGCCGTTGCGCAACCCGGCCAGTTGATGCAGGACACCCCGACGCAGAAGTGCGGATGTCAGGTTGTGAGTCCCCAGACTGGCAGAAAAACTACTGCTGATGTTTTTCATGGCGTCGATCCTTGGGTTGCGCGGCGCCGACACGATAATCATCGTCAGCGTCCTGATGGGAGAAAACCGGTATGCGCTTGAAAAGCAGCCGCATGGCTTGCCAATAGATTGCCAGGCAGGTCTTGGCGGTCATCCAGGGATAGGCGAGCAGGTAGCGGTGCAGCGCCTGGCGACTCAAGGGCTGGCGTTGCAGGTCGAGCGTGGCATCGAACACCTTGAGTTCACCTTGCCAGTCGGCCATATGCACGCCAATCCTTTCGGCGGGCTGGTTGAAACTCATGCGGTACTCAAGGTCGCGGGGCAGGAAGGGCGAGACATGAAAGGCCTTGGTCACGGCAAAGTGCTGGTGACCTTCACCGGTGGCCGGCAGGACATAGTGATAACGCTCGCCCCACGGGGTATTGGTGACTTCACACAGAATGGCGGCCAGAGTGCCGTCGATCTCATGGCAGTAGAAAAAACTCACCGGGTTGAAGGACAGCCCCCAACTGCGTGCCTGAGTCAGCAGGTAGACCTTCCCCAATGGCATGTGACCCAAGGCGATGCCGACGTATTCACGCACGGCTTCGATGAGCGGAACGCCACGTTTGGTCAGGTCGGGCAGGTAGTCGTGTTCCCTAAGCGAGAAGGGCGAGAAACGCTTGTCTCCACTGAACGGCGACAGATTGAGCACGTCCTCCCGCTCATCCAGATCCAGATAAAGCAGGCCGATCCGGTAGGTGAAGGCATGCGCCCGCGGGGCAAAACGCCGGTGGGTGATACGGCCGCTGTAGAGAGCACTGTTCACAGGGTTTCCCCCAGGGTTTCGGCTACCCGCAGGGCACTGACCACGCCGTCCTCATGGAAACCGTTGGCCCAGTAGGCACCGCAGTAGCCGGTGTTTTCCAGGCCATTGATGTTCGGCCAGCGAGCCTGGGCTGCAACGGCCTCAAGGCTGTATTGCGGGTGCGCATAGCGATAGCGGCCAAGGATTCTGTCCGGATCGATGGCATCGGTCTGATTCAGGCTGACGCAGAAGGTGGTGTCGCTTTCGATTCCTTGCAGGATGTTCATGTTGTAGGTGACGGCCGCGGGGTGTTGCGTACTGCCTCCGAGACGGTAATTCCAGCTGGCCCAGGCCAGAGAGCGTGTGGGCAGCAAACGTGTGTCCGTGTGCAGGACCACGTCATTCTCGGCATAGCGCAGGGCTCCGAGGATTTCCTGCTCGGCGCGTGAAGGTTGTGCGAGAAGTTGCAATGCCTGGTCGCTGTGACAGGCAAAGATGACTTTGTCGAAGCGCTCGCTGCCTGCCGCGCTATGCAGCGTCACGCCTTCGCGGTCACGTTCGACCCGATGGACAGGGCAGGACAGGCGGATGCGGTCCTTGAACGAGGCGGTCAAAGGCGCAACGTAGCTTCTGGACCCACCTTCAATCACGCACCACTGTGGGCGGTGACTGACCGAAAGCAGCCCATGGTTCTTGAAGAAACGAACGAAGAATTGCAGCGGGAAACCCAGCATGTCTGCCAGGGACATCGACCAGATGGCGGCGCCCATGGGCACGATGTAATGATCAATGAAGCGCTGGCCGTAACCGCCGTTTTTCAGGTATTCGCCTAGCGTCGTGTCGGCAGCAATGCGCCGGTTTTCCAGATCGGCCACAGCCTGGCGATTGAAACGCAGAATGTCCCGCAGCATGCCCCAGAAGCGTGGCGACAACAGATTGCTGCGCTGGGCGAACAGGCTGTTGAGCGTGTTGCCGTTGTACTCCACGCCCGTGCGCGGATCATGCACCGAAAAACTCATTTCGGCGGGTTTGAAGGCAACCCCCAATTGCCCGAGCAGGCGTATGAAGTTCGGATAGGTCCAGTCATTGAAGACAATGAAACCTGTGTCGATGGCGTAGTCGCGACCGTCGACCTGTACATCGACGGTGTGCGTGTGGCCCCCGATCCAGTCCGAGGCCTCGAACAGGGTTATTTCATGCGAGCGGTTGAGCAGATAAGCGCAGGTCAGGCCTGAAATGCCGCTCCCGATGATCGCGATCTTCATTTTCCATCCCTGTGTGTGCGGGCCATGTATTTACCCATGGCGAGCCTTGCGCGGGCAGGCAACAGGGCCAGCAGGCGCAAACTGGTTATGAAGGTGCGAGGGAAGGCAATTTCCAGAGGGCGTCCCGGTGCGTTTATCTTTTGGGCGATATACCGGGCCGCCCTGGTCACGGGCCAGCGCATGGGCATCGGGAAATCGTTTTTTTCTGTGAGGGGGGTATCGACAAAGCCGGGGCTGACGATTGTGACATCAATGTTTTCGCCAGCCAGATCCAGGCGCAACGATTCAAACAGATAACGCAGGCCAGCCTTGGACGCACCGTAGGCTTCGGCGCGGGGCAGTGGCAGGTAAGTCACGGCGCTGGTCACGCCCACCAGATGAGGACGCTTGCCTTTTCGCAGCAGGGGCAGTGCCTCCTGAATGCAAAGACTGGTGGCCAGCAGGTTGGTGCGGATCACCCGCTCGACGAGCGTTGCATCGAAGTCCCTGGCTTCAATGTATTCACAGGTGCCAGCATTGAGGATGGCGGTATCGAGATGCCCCCATGCCTCGTCGATACGGTCGCCCATGACCTTCACTTGCAGGCCGTCGGTAATGTCGCCCGGTATCAGGAGAACCTGTCCGGGGTATCGCTCTGACAGGTCCTGTAAAGGCGGGAGCGTTCTGGCGGTCAAGGCCAGATGATGACCTGCTTCAAGCAGCTCTTTGGCCAGTCCCAGGCCGATGCCGCTGCTGGCCCCTGTCAGCCAGATACGACGGGTGTGTGAAATGCTCATGCCAATCTCCTTTTCAGCCAAGCAATGATGCGCCCCATGAGGGGCAGGTGTTCGTAGAGCAATGCGCCGGCATCGAAGTAATCCCTGTGCCAGTAGACCTTCTCGTGCCAACGCAGATGTGAACATCCCTCGACCGTGATCGTTCGGCCTTGCGCCAGTCGAGGGTGTGAATAACTCATGGTCCAGACCAGATAGCCTTCTCCGGGACGGACCTCATCGAAACGGTGAAAATCGAAATGCAGCTCACTGATATGGCTGTACAGCTGGGCGAAGTACCCCTGCAGGGCATCCAGGCCCTGGATATGGTGCAGCGGGTCGGTAAACGACACATCGTGGCTATACAGCTCGCCGACTCGCTCAAGGTTGTCTTTATCGAGCGTCGAGAACTCGTGGGCGAATCGCTGCAGAAAATTGCTCATGGCACAAAGCCTATGCGGGCTGACGGTGTGGCAGAGCCTTGAACGCGGCCAGCGCCCGGGCTCGGCTTTTACCCAGGTCCACAATGGGCGAGGGGTAGTTGGCGACGCCGAAGAGGCCACCGGCCAGGGCCGGGTTATGCACTTCCTTTTTGTTAAGGGTGTTCAGCTCTGGAAGCCAGTGCTTGAGGAAGCGCCCCTCGGGATCGAATTTTTCCGATTGCGCCAGTGGATTGAAAATACGGAAGTAAGGGGCCGAATCGGTTCCTGTGGAAGAACTCCATTGCCAGCCACCATTATTGGCGGCCAGGTCACCATCGATCAGGTGACGCATGAAAAAGCGTTCGCCTTCACG
This sequence comes from Pseudomonas sp. NPDC089734, assembly GCF_044748865.1. Lineage (NCBI taxonomy): Bacteria > Pseudomonadati > Pseudomonadota > Gammaproteobacteria > Pseudomonadales > Pseudomonadaceae > Pseudomonas > Pseudomonas sp. NPDC089734. Next base: position 85,339 of record NZ_JBIVGV010000001.1, read on the forward strand.
CCAGTCGATCAGCAGATTCTTGGTCAGAAACATGGCGACGATCATCCTTAACCGATTGTGCATCCACCCGGTTTCCAGCAACTGACGCATGGCCGCATCAATGATGGGCAATCCGGTCCTGGCTTCCTGCCAGGCGGCAAGCTCATCGGGGGCATTGCGCCATTTGACGGCTTCGGTCTCCGGCCGGAATGCGCGGTGGCGCGATACACGGGGGTAGCCGACCAGAATATGTTTGTAGAACTCTCGCCACAGTAACTCGTTGATCCATGTCACCGTGCCGGTATTACCGGTTTCAAATTCACCGTTATTGCCCATTAGGGCTGCATGCAGGCATTGGCGTGGGGAGATCACACCGGCTGCCAGATACGGCGACAGCTGGCTGGTACCGGGTTTGGCGGGGAAGTCACGCTCGCTCTGGTAATAATGGATCTGTTCGTCGCTGAATTCGGCCAGACGCTGTCGGGCTTCGTGTTCCCCGGCAGGCCACAGCTCGCGCAGGGTGTTCGAGGGCGTGGCAAATCCTTCGGCCTGCCCTGGTACTGCATCACTGCCGATCGAAAGCGGTTGTTGGGCATCGGGCATGCGAACGAGGCGGGGCATCGCTTCATGCAGGCGTGCATAACAGACCTTGCGAAACTGGCTGAACACCTGAAAGTAGCCGCCGGTGCGGGTCAGAATGCTGCCGGGTCTGAACAGCAGTTGATCCAGATGGTTGTGAAACCGGATACCCGTGCTTTCCAGTGACTGCTGCACGGCCTGGTCGCGACGGCTTTCATTGATACCGTACTCTTCGTTGGCGTGAACGCACTGCACGGCATGCTCCGAGCAGAGCTGCAACAACACCTCGGGAGCCTTGTCCCATGTGTCGGCCTCACGAATCAGCAAGGGGACATTCAATTCACCCAGAGCCTTTTCCAGCTCGACCAGGTTGCGCAGCCAGAAATCCACCTTGCAGGCCGCATCGTCATGCCGGAGCCATTGACCCGGACTGATCAGGAACACGGCCAGTGTGGGCCCCTGCTCCATGGCCGCCGTCAGGGCGGTATTGTCATGAACGCGCAAATCGCTACGCAGCCAAAGCAGTTGCATGGGAAGTCCTTTAAATGAGTCCGAGTCTGTTCAACTCGATCTGGGCGCTGAGCGGGTCATGAGCGAGGGTCAGTCCGGCGACCTCGTCAGCACATACGAGCAGCTCGGCGTTGTGGATCTGTACCGTTGGTCCGCTCAGAACGGTCGGGCAGGGAATATTGGCCAGCAGCCTGGGCAGTTGGGCGATATTCAGTGCCTTGCTGGAATAGAGCAGCACACCGCGCGGTTTCAGGTATTCCACGGCCAGGGCCAGTTCGCCGGTCGGCAGTGGCCAGTCGAAGACTTCCACCGGGCAGTCGGCACTGCTGGCCAGCCAGGCCACCAGCCATAAGTGCGGCTCGAGGGGCAGGTCGGAGTGGTTGACCAGCAACAATGGCTGGCCGTTCAGTTGTCGGTTGTTGTGGTAGATACGTGCACCGAGCTTGCTGCGCAGCCATGAGTAAAAGAACACACGCTCCATCTGTGCCCCGAACTTGCCTTGCCAGCGTTTCTCCAGCTCGGCCAGCAATGGCAGCAGCAGTTGCTCGCAGAACGTGCGTGGCGGGTACAGCGACATGGCCTGGTTGAAGACATCGTCGACCCGGCGTTCGGCCAGCTCGCCAATAGCCTGCAAGAGCGTCTGGCGCAGGGCATCCCAGTCATTGCCGGGGGTGAAATTTCCCGCCTGAGGCTCGTCGATCAAGGCCTTGACCTGGCTGACCGACACGCCGCGGTTGAGCCAGGTCAGGATATTCATCACTCGCTGTACATGCGCGTGGGTATACAGCCGGTGTCCCTTGGCCGTGCGGTGAGGGACGATCAGCCCGTAACGCCGTTCCCAGGCTCGCAAGGTGACGGCGTTGACGCCGGTCTGGCGTGCAACCTCGCGGATCGGCAGCCAGTCATCTATCTGGTGTGCCTCTTGGTGTGTCTCATTCATGGTTCAGATCGCATTGCGCAGGCTTAGATTTTCCGGATGGGGCTGCATGTACACCTGCAACGCGACATACGGATCGGGGTGTTGACGAAAGTGATGCTTGAGCAGGGTCAAGGGCACGATCAGCGGCACGATGCCCTGATGGTATTGGGTGATCAGCCGCTGGATTTCCTGTTTGTCTTCGCTGCCGAGGCTGTGCTTGAGGTAACCGCTCAGGTGCTGGAGGACATTGGTGTGGGTACGGCGTGTGGCGCATTTTTTCAATGCCGCCATCAGGTCTCTGAAATAGCGCGGAGCAATCTCGTTCGGATCGCTGCGTCCCATGCTGCCCAGCCTGTTGCCCAGGGCCTTGTATTGCTGCGGGTCATTGGCCATGAGCTGGTATTTGTAGCGCGAGTGAAATTCGCTCAGGGCACGACGCGACACACCGTCTTTCAACAGTTGCTGCCAGGCGGCATAGGCGAAGACTCGCGTGACGAAATTTTCCCTGAGCACGGGGTCGTTGAGCCTCCCGTCTTCTTCCACTGGCAGGTCCGGGTGTCGGGCGCAGAAGGCCTGTGCATAAATGCCCCGGCCCCCACCGTCGACGGGTGCACCGTTCTCGCGATAGACCTTGACCCGTTCCAGGCCGCAGGAAGGTGATTTCTGCATGAAGATGTAGCCGCAGATATTGTCCAGTTGGGTGGCCATGTGCAGCCCGTAATCGGCCAGCGCCTGAGTGACATTCAGGTCACTGTTGACGGTGCCTATGGCCTGCGGCTGCTCGGGATCACCGACCAGCCGGATGGGTTCGCGAGGTACGCCCATGCCGATGGCGACTTCCGGGCAGGCGGGAATGAAATCGAAATATTCGCTCAGTGCCTCGGTGCACAGGCGGGACTCTTTATGGCCGCCATTGAAACGCACCTCAACACCCAGCAGGCAGGCGCTGATCCCCAGTTTCGGCTTATCGATCACGGATGCGGACATCACAAACCTCGACGCAAGACTTGTACAGACCGAAAAGTCTGTACAACGTGCTTCATCATAGGTTTGTAGTTGTACAAGTCAAATTTTTTGTACAGGATTTTTGCGAATGAATTGGCTTCCGCCTGCCTGAACGGCACTGCTGCGGTCCATTTCGACAGCAGCAGTTTGCGTGGAGGGATGTTTACTGAAGGTGTTCAAGCAGACGGCGTGCGGCTTCCTGACCACTGAGCCATGCGCCTTCGACACGGCCGGACAGGCACCAGTCGCCACAGACGTAAATACCCAGATCGGCATCGGAGAGTGCGCCCCATTCATGCGAGCTGGCGGGGCGCGCATAGAGCCAGCGATGCGCCTGGCTGAAGACCGGTTCGGGCATCGGGCAGTTGATCAGTTCGGCGAAAGCACCGTGCAGATGCTCGATGACGTGTTCCCTGGGCATGTCCAGATGTTGCCTGCTCCAGTTGCTGGTGGCATGCAGCACCCAGGTGTCCAGGGTGTCATCGCGCTGGGGTTTGCTGCGGTTGCGGGCCAGCCAGTCGAGCGGGCTGTCCTGCACGAAGCAGCCTTGCATCGGGGTTTGTAGCGGCGCGGAAAACGCCAGCGCCACGGCCCAGGTCGGGTCCATTTTCACGCCTGCGACCACACTGGCCAGCTTGGGGGCTGCTGCCAGCAGAGGGGTTGCCTGCGGGGCCGGGATGGCGATCACGACATGGCTGAAGGGGCCGTGACCATTGCCCTCGGCGTCTTGCAGGTTCCAGTGCTCTTCACCCCGGAAAACTTCGGTGATACGGCATGAAAATGTCACAGGCAAATCGGCGAGAAGGGCGCGGGTGATGGTGCTCATGCCTGGTTGCCCGACCCAGCGAACCTGCTCGTCCGGAGAAGGGCTCAGCCTGCCGCCATGGAAGTTGTAGAGCGAGGGGGGCCACTCTGCCACATGGCCTTTGGCTTGCCATTGATTGACGGCGGCCACGAAGCGGCGATCGCGGGCGGTGAAATACTGTGCGCCCATGTCCAGCGAGCCGGCTTCACTTCGCTTGCTGGACATTCTTCCGCCACTGCCGCGGCTTTTGTCGAAAAGGTGTACATCATGCCCGGCGGCTTTGAGCGACTGGGCTGCTGAGAGTCCGGCGATACCGGTACCGATGATTGCGATAGGTACAGTCATAGGGGCCTCGTTACCTTGTCTGCACAGACTACGCCGTAGTTAAAACCTGTACAATCTCCGTTTTTGGTATAACTTGCAGCCGTTCTCGTTTTTACTGATTCGAGCCAACGGCCCTGCATACGGTTGAAGACGGTCAGTCTGTTGCTCATAGACAATGGGCCAACTGCCCGGGTCGGGCAGTAAAGCTCCGATTCTTTCAGGTGTGGCCTATGGTTCAGCAAGCGTTCTGCTTTTCTAATAAGCGCGACCTGTAAAAAATAGACTACTCAATTGCCCCGAACGCCACGCGAGGTAACCTGCCATGCACATATTGCTGACCGGCGGTACTGGTTTGATAGGACAGGCACTCTGTCGACTCTGGTCTGCACAGGGCCATCGATTGACCGTCTGGAGCCGTCGACCCGATGAAGTGCCTGAGCTGTGCGGTCAATCCGTGCGTGGCATTGCCCGGCTGGAAGAGCTGGGCGATGAATCGATCGATGCTGTCATCAACCTTGCAGGTGCCCCGATTGCCGACCGTCTCTGGACCCGCAAGCGCCGTTTGTTGCTGTGGAGCAGCCGTATTGGCCTGACCGAGCACCTGCTTGCCTGGCTGGAGAGCCGCGAGCAGCGACCCGAGGTGATGATTTCCGGGTCGGCTGTCGGCTGGTATGGCGATGCGGGGGAGCATGAGCTGGATGAAAGCTCTCGTCCGGCCAAGGAAGACTTCGCCAGCCAGCTATGCACGGCCTGGGAAGAGACCGCTCAACGTGCGGAGGCCTTGGGCATTCGGGTTGTCCTCATTCGTACTGGCCTGGTGGTGTCCGACCGGGGCGGATTTGTGCAGCGGTTGTTGCTGCCGTTCAAGCTGGGGCTGGGTGGCCCGATCGGCAGTGGCCGGCAATGGATGCCCTGGATTCATATCGAAGATCAAATCGCTGCGATTGATTTTCTGTTGAACTGTAACGATGCCCGAGGTCCTTATAATCTCTGCGCGCCTTCACCGGTGCGTAATCGCGAGTTTGCCAGGACCCTGGCGGATGTTCTGCACCGACCTGCGTTCATGCCTGCGCCTGCACTGGTACTGCGTATTGTGCTGGGCGAATTGTCGGTGCTGCTGCTGGGTGGCCAGCGTGCCCGGCCGGCGCGTTTGCTGGAGGCTGGTTTTACGTTCCGATTCACCGATTTGCGCGTTGCCCTGAGTGATTTGCCGGGCCGCTCCTGAAGCCATTGAAATAGGATGTTGCATGACCGATCACGCGTTGTTGCTGGTCAATCTGGGTTCGCCTGCCTCTACAGCAGTGCCGGACGTACGTCGTTATCTCAATCAGTTCCTGATGGACCCTTATGTCATCGACTTGCCGTGGCCGGTTCGCAGGTTGCTGGTGTCGCTGATTCTGATCAAGCGCCCCGAGCAGTCGGCACACGCCTATGCGTCCATCTGGTGGGATGAAGGTTCTCCGCTGGTGGTGCTGAGCAAGCGCTTGCAGGAGGCCATGAAAAAGGAGTGGACGCAGGGGCCGGTGGAACTGGCGATGCGTTATGGCGAGCCTTCCATCGACACGGTGCTGACCCGCCTGGCAGAGCAGGGCATCAAGAAGGTGACCCTGGCGCCGCTTTATCCACAGTTTGCCGACAGCACGGTCACGACCGTGATCGAAGAGGCCCGGCGTGTCGTGCGTACCCGATCACTGCCGATGCAGTTTTCGCTGCTGAAGCCTTTCTATGATCAGGACGAATACCTGGATGCGCTGGTGGAAAACGTCCGCCCGCACTTGCAGCAGCCACACGATCACTTGTTGCTGAGTTTTCATGGTTTGCCGGAGCGGCACCTGCACAAGCTCGACCCGACCGGCAGCCATTGCTTCAAGAGTGACGAGTGCTGCATGAACGCACCGCCCGAAGTGCTTGCCACCTGTTACCGTGCCCAATGCTTGCAGTCAGCCGCAGCCTTTGCACGACGCATGGGCATTCCCGAGGGTAAATGGTCGGTGTCGTTCCAGTCGCGCCTTGGACGTGCCAAGTGGATTGAACCCTATACCGAAGCGCGCCTTGATGAGCTGGCTGCCCAGGGCGTGAAGAAATTGCTGGTGATGTGCCCGGCCTTCGTGGCCGACTGCATCGAGACGCTGGAGGAGATTGGTGACCGCGGGGCCGAGCAGTTCAAGGAAGCGGGAGGCGAAGAGCTGGTGCTGATCCCGTGCCTGAACGACGACCCGAACTGGGCCGGAGCCTTGAACCGTTTGTGTGAAAAAGCCACTCCACTGACGCTGTAGGAGCGAATTCATTCGCGAAGGCTGTTCTGCGGCCTTTTCGCGAATGAATTCGCTCCTACCGGTTGTGGTTATGGCAGTTGCTTGTTCTTCCAGCTGTCATTGCCCGGCAGGATCAGGTTCAGGGCAATGGCGGTGATGGCGCACAGGGCGATGCCCTTGAGGCCGAAGTCATCCGGGCCGTTGCCCGTACCGATCAGCACACCGCCGATACCGAATACCAGGGTCACCGAAACGATCACCAGGTTGCGTGCTTCGGACAGGTCGACCTTGTGACGGATCAGGGTGTTCATCCCCACCGCAGCAATCGAACCGAACAACAGGCACAGAATCCCGCCCATGACCGGTACGGGAATGCTTTGCAGCAGTGCACCGAACTTGCCGATGAAGGCCAGCGAGATGGCAAAGACCGAGGCCCAGGTCATGATGGCCGGGTTGTAGTTCTTGGTCAGCATCACCGCGCCCGTGACTTCGGCATAGGTGGTGTTGGGTGGACCGCCGAACAGGCCGGCTGCCGTGGTCGCGATGCCGTCACCGAACAGGGTGCGGTGCAGACCCGGCTTTTTCAGGTAGTCGCGTCCGGTCACGCTGCCGACCGCGATCACGCCGCCGATATGCTCGATGGCCGGTGCCAGGGCAACCGGGACAATGAACAGAATGGCCTGCCAGTTGAACTCGGGGGCCGTGAAGTGCGGCAGTGCGAACCAGGGGGCTGCGGCGATCTTTGCGGTATCGACCACGCCAAAGTAGAACGACAGCGCAAAGCCCACCAGCACACCGGAGATGATCGGCACCAGACGGAAAATGCCCTTGCCGAATACCGCCACGATCAACGTGGTCAGCAGCGCTGGCATCGAGATCAGCATGGCGGTCTTGTAAGGGATCAGTTCGGCACCGTCACCGGTCTTGCCCATCGCCATGTTGGCGGCAATCGGAGCCATGGCCAGACCGATGGAGATCACCACCGGGCCGATGACCACGGGAGGCAGCAACCGGTCGATAAAGCCTGTGCCCTTGATCTTCACGGCCAGGCCGAGAAAGGTGTAGACGAAGCCTGCCGCCATCACGCCCCCCATGGTCGCGGCCAGGCCGAACTGGCCCTTGGCGAGAATGATCGGCGTGATGAAGGCAAAGCTCGATGCCAGGAACACCGGCACCTGACGGCCTGTCACCAGCTGGAACAACAGCGTGCCCAGGCCAGCGGTGAACAGCGCAACGTTGGGATCGAGACCGGTAATGAGTGGCATCAGCACCAGGGCGCCGAAGGCCACGAACAGCATTTGTGCGCCGGAGAGCACCGTGCGCCACAGAGGATCGTTGAACTCGGACTGCTTCATCGGGTTACGCGTCCTTCTGCTTGGTGCCGAAGATCTTGTCACCGGCATCACCCAGGCCCGGAATGATGTAGCCATGTTCGTTCAGGTGCTGATCGACGGACGCGGTGTAGATCTTCACGTCCGGGTGGGCCTTCTCCACGGCGGCGATGCCTTCGGGGGCCGCGACCAGGACCATGGCGCGGATCTCCTTGCAGCCGGCCTTCTTGAGCAGGTCGATGGTTGCGATCATCGAGCCGCCGGTGGCCAGCATCGGGTCGATGATCATCGCCAGACGCTCGTCGATTTCCGGCACCAGTTTTTCCAGATAGGTATGGGCTTCCAGGGTTTCTTCATTGCGGGCCAGGCCCACGGCACTGACCTTGGCGCCCGGAATCAGGCTGAGCACACCGTCGAGCATGCCGATACCGGCGCGCAGGATCGGTACGACCGTGATTTTCTTGCCAGCGATCTTCTCGACCTGGACGGTGCCGCACCAGCCTTCGATGTCGTAGCTTTCCAGCGGCAGATCTGCCGTGGCTTCATAGGTAAGGAGTGCGCCGACTTCCTGAGCCAGCTCACGGAAATTCTTGGTGCTGATATCGGCGCGGCGCATCAGACCGAGCTTGTGGCGGATCAGCGGGTGACGGATTTCACGAATGGGCATAAGAAAGGGCTCCAGCAGGGGGCAAAAAAACGGCCTAGATTAATCTATTCAGCTGTGACTGTCTTAACGCACATGAAGTATCGTCGCGAAGCGTGTGGTTCGTCGCTTTTGAGTAACACTCGCAACGTTAGTCCATAATTGCTTGCCCTGAATGGAGCGGATGCGTACCTTTGCCCGCTTTTCTTACACAGCCCTACTGGGAGAGCTTCATGTCTGCTGATCTCGAGCATATCCGTCAAATCATGAGCGAGGCCGACTGCCTGTATACCGAAGCTGAAGTCGATGCTGCCATCGCCCGCGTCGGTGCGCAGATCAACGCTGAATTGGCCGAGCGTAACCCTGTTGTCTTCTGCGTCATGAATGGCGGCCTGATCTTCTCGGGCAAACTGCTGACCCACCTGAACTTCCCGCTGGAAGCGTCCTACCTGCACGCTACCCGCTATCGCAACGAAACCACCGGTGGCGACCTGTTCTGGAAAGCGAAGCCGGAAGTGTCGTTCATTGACCGTGATGTACTGATCATCGACGACATCCTCGATGAAGGTCACACCCTGAGCGCGATCATCGACTTCTGCAAACACGCTGGTGCCCGTGCAGTGCATACCGCCGTGCTGATCGACAAGGACCACGACCGCAAGGCCCGTCCGGACCTGAAGGCCGATTTCGTTGGCCTGCCGTGCGTGGACCGTTATATCTTCGGTTTCGGCATGGACTACAAAGGCTACTGGCGCAATGCTGCCGGTATCTACGCGGTCAAGGGCATGTAAGCCGTTTCAGCGGCAGGAGTACCTTCGAGCAAGGTGTTCCTGCACGATGACGCGGGAAGGGTCGCTGGTTTTTCAGGGAGGTTGTAAATGAAGTTATCGATGCCTGGCGTCACGGCGTGTGTGATGTTGTCTGCTCTGGTACTGGCTGCTCCGGTGTACGCCGAGCCCATGCATGGCCAATACCTGCCCCCCGATGACATGAACCTGCGAGCCGGTGCCCCCGAGCAGCAGCAGTTGCTGCAGATCACCGAGTATTCGGTCGTGATCGGCAACCAGCGTCAGTCCAATCAGCAACCCATTCCCGTCACGTCCCCACTGCTGCTGCGCCTTAAAGGCAAGCCGCTGAACAAGGGGGCGACCATTTCCGAAGTGCTCATCCACTTCGATGGTGAAAGCAAGAGCCTGAAAAAACCGACCTATGACGATGCGTCCCGCACGCTGACGTTGTATTACCCCGTCAACCAGTACCGTGCCCTGGTGGATCTGCTGCGCAATGAGAAGGTCTATTGCCAGTTCCTCACCTATGCCAACGGTCATGTCTGGGCCGATCTGCACACCGGCGTATTACGCACGCGTTGAGCCGCGTACAGGCAGAAGGGTAAACTGCCCGCCCGTGAACGTGACCGCGACAAGTTGGAGCCCGCAATGCGTAAAGATAAGAAGCAGTTGATTGGGGACGAAATCGGCGACGAGCAGATCAAACTGTTCCTCGATTTCGAGCCGTATGACGCTACCTCGCCGTCGCTGCACAAATTGATCAAGGCTTACCGTGGCCTGCGCATCGATGATTTCGAGCGTTTTCTGGTGTTCTTCAAGGAAGCCGGTTACGAGCTGGATGGCAAGGACGAGCAAGGCAACGATTTCGTCGCACTGATCAAGGATCAGCGCAATGCCGAAGACTATATCGAGCTGATCGAGAAGGCTCGCGGCTGATTCCTGTGTAGGAGCGAGTTCATTCGCGAACAATTTCATTCGCGGATAAATCCGCTCCTACAACGTTGCGCTATTTATTTCCGGGCCTGATAGGCCTTCCCGTAGTGGCGTTCCAGCCGCGCCTGCAACAACTCCAGCCCGATCGACATGATCCAGTAAAGCACTGCGGCGGTGGTCAGCATCTCGATGTATCGATAGCTGGAGCGCCCGTAGGACTGGGCCAGGAACATCACCTCCCAGACGCCCATCACCGAAATCAGTGACGAGTCCTTGAGCATCGAGATGAACTGGTTGGTAGTCGGCGGGATGATGGTGCGCATGGCCTGGGGCAGGGTCACGCGCCAGAAGATCTGTGCCGGGCGAAGGGCCAGGGCCAGTGCCGCTTCGCGCTGCCCGGCGGCGACGCCAATGATGCCGGCACGGAAGATTTCGCTCAGATACGCGCCATAGTTCAGCGACAACGCAATGATGCCGGCCACGATTGCACCGGGCACGATGCCGATTTGCGGCAGGCCCAGATAGATCAGCAGGATCTGGATCAATAAGGGCGTGCCGCGAAAGAACGAGGCGTAGAAGCTGGCGATACCGAAGGCCACTGCGCTTTTTGACAACCGTGCCAGGGCCACGACGAACCCCAGTAGCACCGAGACGACAATCGAGCACAGGCACACGAACAGCGTGAGGGCCGCGCCCTGCAGAAAGCCATTGGGCGACAGGCTCAGGCCGATCAGATTCGGCAGCTTGTCCAGGATGATCGAGAACTTCAGGTCGAAGCTCAGAAAGAACCCGGCAAACAGGGCGAACATCGCCATCCAGGTCAGGTAGAGCCGGACGCGGAAACCGAAGATGCGCTTGAGCAGGCTTTCCTGAGCCTGCTCGGGTGGGCGTTGAGGCTCAAAGGAAGTCATTTGCTGATATCAGCACCGATCCACTTCTGGGACAGCTTGCTCAGCGTGCCGTCCTGCTTGAGCTCGGCAAAGACCTGACGAACCTTGGCATCCCATTCGGCATCGCCTTTCTCGATGGCAACGAAGTTGGGCTCTTCATACAGGGCCGGCCCCGCCAGTTTGAAGCGCTTGTCCTGATCCAGTCGTGGCTGGGCCGTGACCAGATTGGTGAGGATGGCATCCAGACGTACACCTGCGCCAAGGCCCAGGTCCTGGAAAGCGACGTTGTCATTGTCGTAAGGGGCGATCTGGACATTCTCGAACGGGTACTCCAGAGGCTTGTCTTCAGCCCCTTCGATCACCAGGTTCTTGTTCAGATAGCTTTCATAGCTCGACGCGCTGGTCAGGCCGACCTTCTTGTTGCTCAGATCCTTGGCGGTATGAATGCGGTCATCCTTGGCGTTGACCACGATCACCGCAGGCGAAGCGTAATATTCCATGGGGAAATCGAAGACTTGCGCGCGGGACTGGCTCGGGGTCATGGAGCAGATGCAGATGTCGTAGCGACCGCTCCAGCGACCGGCGGCGATCACGTCCCAGGACGGCGTTTCCAGGCGCAGCTTGACGCCCAGCTTTTGCGCGACGGCCTTGGCGACATCGACGTCGAAGCCGTCCAACTGATTCTGATCGTTCAGGAAAGAGAAGGGCGGGTAGCTTTCCATGAGAACGTTGACCAGTTCCTTGTTCTTCTCCACGCGGTCCAGCGTGGCACCGGCCAGCGCTTGAGTCGAAGCGGCCAGAGTCAGCAGGCCAATGCCCAGCAAAGCGCTAAGTTTCACAGATATCCCCTGAGAAAATGATTGTAGTTTGTATAAAGCGCCGTATTAAATACGTTATACCAAGCTCATTCCTAATGAGTTTTTTTCATAAAGATATAAGTAGATGGCATATGAAGCAGCGCACGACAGTTATTCTTGATGGAGGCATGGGCCGCGAACTGCAGCGCCGTGGCGCTCCGTTTCGCCAGCCCGAATGGTCGGCCCTTGCGCTGAGCGAGGCACCGGAAGCCGTACGTGCCGTGCACACTGCCTACATCGACAGCGGCGCGCAGGTCATCACCAGCAACAGCTATGCCGTGGTGCCTTTCCATATTGGCGAAGAGCGTTTCGCTCGCGAAGGCCAGGCCCTGGCGGCCCTTGCCGGGCTGCTGGCGCGTGAGTCGGCGAATGCCTCGGGTGGGCGAGCCCTGGTGGCCGGCTCCCTGCCACCGTTGTTCGGTTCCTACCGCCCGGACCTCTACAAGCCGGAACTGGCGGCTGAAGTCCTGAAGCCTCTGGTTGCCGGGCTGGCTCCTCATGTGGACCTGTGGCTGGCCGAGACCCAGAGCTGCATTGTCGAAGCGCAAACGATTCGTGCCGGGCTGCCAGACGACGGTAAACCGTTCTGGCTGTCGTTCACCCTTCAGGATGAAGAGGTCGACGAGGTGCCGCGTCTGCGTTCGGGTGAGCCGGTTGCCGACGCCGCCCGGGCGGCTGCCGAAATGGGTGTTGCGACCCTTCTGTTCAATTGCAGCCAGCCGGAAGTGATCGGTGCTGCCATCGATGCTGCGCGTGAGGTGTTCACGTCATTGAAGGTCGACATCGGCATCGGTGCCTATGCGAACGCCTTTCCGCCGCAACCCAAGGATGCGACGGCCAACGACGGTCTGGACGAGTTGCGCGAAGACCTCGATCCCGAAGGCTATCAGCAGTGGGCGGCCGACTGGGTAAAACGGGGTGCCACGCATATCGGCGGTTGCTGTGGTATTGGCCCGGAGCACATTGCCGTACTGGCAAAGAGTTTCTAAAGGGATTTCAGGCATTAAAAAACCCGTGACTGGACAAGCTCACGGGTTTTTTATGGCTCAGGCAATCAAGCGATGCTGCTTTGTGCCTGGCTTGTCTGCTCGATCAGTTCCAGGCTCTCGTCGCTCTGCTGGCTGACGCGCTGATACAGCTGCGCATCGCTTTCCAGTGCCTTTTCCCGAGCCGGGAAAATCTCGTTGAGCTTGGCGGCCCACTCGTTGCGCGTCTTGTCCGGGAAGCAGCGCTCGATCAGTTCCAGCATGATCGACACTGTGACCGAAGCGCCGGGGGATGCGCCCAGCAGGGCCGCGAGGGAACCGTCCTTCGCCGATACCAGCTCGGTGCCGAACTGCAGAATGCCGCCTTTCTTGGCGTCTTTCTTGATGATCTGCACACGCTGGCCAGCGATTTCCAGACGCCAGTCTTCGGCCTTGGCCTGTGGATAGAAGCGACGCAGGGACTCCAGGCGCTGCTCCATCGACTGCATCACTTCGCTGACCAGGTACTTGGTCAGGTCCATGTTGTCGCGGGCCACAGCCAGCATCGGCTTGATGTTGGCAAGACGCACCGAGAGCGGCAGGTCAAGGAACGAGCCGTGCTTGAGGAACTTGGTGGTGAAGCCGGCATAAGGGCCGAACAGCAGGGACTTCTTGCCGTCTACGACTCGGGTATCCAGGTGTGGAACCGACATGGGCGGCGAGCCCACGGCGGCCTGGCTGTAAACCTTGGCCTGATGTTGCCGGACCACTTCAGGGTTGTCGCAACGCAGCCACTGGCCACTGACCGGGAAACCACCGAAACCCTTGCTTTCTTCGATGCCCGACATCTGCAGCAACGGCAGTGCCGCACCGCCTGCGCCGAGGAATACGAACTTCGCATCGATCTCGCGTGTGCTGCCGCTGTTCACGTCCTTGATCGCTACGCTCCAGCCATCGCCCTTGCGGGTCAGGCCGGTCACGCGCTTGCAGTATTTGACCTGGGCGTCGGGCGCGCTGGACAGGTGCTTGAGCAACTGATTGGTCAGGGCACCGAAGTTGACGTCCGTACCGTTCATGACCCGGGTGGCGGCGATGGGCTCATCGGCTGGACGGCCAGGCATCATCAGTGGCATCCACTCGGCCAGCTTCGCCTTGTCTTCGGTGTATTCCATCGAAGAGAAGGCATGATGCGTGTGCATCGCTTCATAGCGGGTCTTGAGGAAGGCAATGCCCTTTTCGCCCTGAACGAAGCTCAGGTGCGGAACGGCGTTGATGAAGGACTTCGATGAACCGAAGGTGCCCTTGCGAGCCAGGTAAGCCCAGAACTGTTTCGACACCTCGAACTGGGTGTTGATGTGCACGGCTTTCTTGATGTCGATCGAGCCATCGGCCGCAGGCGGCGTATAGTTCAGCTCGCACAGGCCAGCGTGACCTGTGCCGGCATTGTTCCATGGGTTGGAACTCTCCGCAGCGCCGGAATCCATGAGCTCAACGACTTCCAGCTTGAGGCCGGGGTCGAGCTCCTTGAGCAGCACGGCCAGGGTGGCACTCATGATGCCCGCTCCGACCAACACTACGTCGACTGCTTCGTTATGCGCCATTAACGCGTCTCCAAAATCTGCAGCACCAAATTGACGGCATGCAACCCTGAGGCTTGATGCCGGGGGGACGGGGCGAGGGTCGAAGTGATGCCCCGTGTGTCCCGGCCAGGATCGCCTGTCCGATTCTTCGCAATTTTTCGCATCTTAAGCGCAGGTCCCGGTCAGGCTGGGTAAGGGTTCAGCAGGTGTGCATGAACTCATTTTTCAACCTGTTCGGCCATTCGACCATCGTCAAGGCTGCGGTCATTCAACCGGCCTCGAGCGGCGGGCATCAGGCTCCGGTGGAGGCGCGGTCGCGGTCAGTCCTGTTCAAAGGGGCCGATTCAGACGCTAACGGTGCATTTACAAACGCGTACCTATTCATGTGCTCGCCACACTCTTGTGAAGTAGTGAAACCCGTTTTTCACGTTCTTTTGGAAACGTGAACCAAACCTCAAAAAGGGCTGCGATGGCAGCTCTGGCAGATCGGGTGCATAAAGAGTGAGGCGCTGCCCGGCGAAAAAGGTTCGATGACAATCGAGCGATTCTGTGCCGTTCATCGAGCACTCCAGTGCACAAACGATCTGTGTGGGCGGCTCTCTGTGGGCATTACGGAAGAGCTAATCCGACGATTAGCGATGCTGCGAGGCCCGATCAGGAGACGTCCTTATAATCGGGGGGAGATTATAGCGATGAAACGACAGGAATTGGTCGGATAAAGTGAGTTTTATTCGCTGTTGATCAGGCCGTGATCAACTGGTGCCGGGTCGGGCGTACGCTGTGCGGTATCACACGTGCGCTGGCAGGCAGCGGCTGGTTCAGCCAGTTGGCGCGTTGTTCGCGGACTTCCACCCAGTCGCTGCCCGATGGACGCTCGGTGCAATGCTTGAGTGCACGGCAGATACCTGTCTGATCCACGAGTGCGTAGTGACGGTATTGGCGACGCATGCCGAACAAGGATTGGAAAAGGCCCATGACGAAGCTCCAGTCGAGTCAATGAGGCAATCCTGCTCCGGCGGCGTTACACCCTGATTACACCGATATGGCTGAACCATTACGCGTGTTCTACGGTCCCATTTTTCGCTGGCATCGCTATACTGCGGCACATTTATAGTGCCTGGCCCCTGGAGAGATGAGCATGTTGCGTCGCCTTTTGTTCGGTTTGCTTGCTGTAAGCAGTTTGACGCTGGTCGGGTGTGCCCACAGCCCGCAGCAACTGAGTCCTCAACCCAAACTCAATGCGCAGTTCGCGCCCATCGGTCAGGGGCAGCAGGTTGTCGTGCGTGTCGTGGATGGCCGCTCCAGCCCGACCCTGGGAACCCGTGGCGGTCTGTACCCTGAAACCAGCGCCATCAGCGTCAGCGGTGCCGACCTGCTGCCAAAATTGCAGGCCCAGGCTGAAGCCGCCGTCCGCCTGCTGGGCTTTACCCCGGTTTCCGGCAGCGGTAACGCGCCGCAACTGACCCTGACCCTGGCCGAACTGAAATATCAGTCGCCAAAGGAAGGTCTGTATGTGACCGAAGCCACCATCAGTTCGACCTTCCGCGCCGATGTCCGCAGCAATGGTCGTAGCTACAGCGGGCGTTATGCCGCTTCTCTGGATCAGCGTTTCGGCATGGCGCCGAATCAGGAAACCAACACCAAGCTGGTGAGCGACGTGTTGAGCGATGCCCTGACCCGCGTGTTCCAGGACACGACCATCGGTAGCACGCTGGCGCAATAATCGCCAGACACAAAAAAGCCCGGCCCCTTTTTGAGGGGCCGGGCTTTTTTGTGTCTGGCGACGGGTGTCAGGCCGCTTGCTGATAGAAATCCAGAAAGCTCAAGCCTGTTTCCAGGTCCATGTCCGGAAGGTCGTGGTGTTGGTGGCCGCCCAAGGCGCAATAGACCAGCCAGCGGCGGTCATGGACATTGAAGGCCAGTGCATCGACCAGCTCTTGCTGCTCATCGCTTTGAGCAATCAGATAAAGGCGATCCTGGTTGTTTGCATGCAGCATGTGCAGCTCCAAAAAAGGGAAGGGTCATTCCTTGAGGAGCCATACAGTGCAGGAGTCGTATTACGTTCAAATGACATCAAGACCACTGGTGCCAAAAGGCACCAGTGGTCTTGAGCTGTATCAGAGGGGCAAGCCCGCCTTGGCCCGATACTGATTGCGCACAGGCGTTGCGTATTGTTGAACCAGGTAAGGGCGATGCTCGGCAGGCGAGTCTGCCAGCCTGCTTTCCCATTCCTCTTTGGCGCGGGCCAGTTCGTCGGCCGGGAATACCTCCGCCGCCAGCGGTACATCGAGTGCCGGGTCGGCATCGGCCCATTGCGCGTAGGCCAGGTAATGCACCGGGAACAGGCGGTAGCCGCCGAGAATCTGCCGGTCCATTTCGGCCGCCAGCAGCTTGGTGTCCTCGAAGACTTCAGTGATCGGTGGTGCGAAGTTCACGTGCACCCGGCCTTTATAGCCGGTGATCCCCAGCGCAATGCTGACATCGTCCTCGCCCGGCGTCTTGGTGTAGCTGCCGGTGGTGGCGCGGATATACAACTCGCGAGCCTTGGCGTGGTCACATGGGTCGTACTCATAGCTGATCGACACGGGAATGAGGTTCAGCGAGCGGATCACTTCACCGAAAGGCTCGTCCTTGCGGCTCATGTGGAACATCTTGAGGATGGCCGACTCGGTACGGTCATCACCGTCCTTGGCGCGGCCTTCGGCCTGGGCGATCCAGATCGACTGGCCATCTTTGGTGATCGAATGATTGATGTACGCCGACAGCAACTGATAGGCCGCCATCTTCTCGCGTCGCCCGGTGATCGAACGGTGCACGATGAAGCTTTTGTTCAGGCGCATCAGGTCGCTGACGAAAGGCTTCTGCAGCAGGTTGTCGCCGATGGCAATGCGTGGCGTGGGCAGGCCCGCGTGATACACGGCATAGTTGACGAAGGCCGGGTCCATCACGATGTCGCGGTGGTTGGCCAGGAACAGATAGGCCGTGCCGGACTTGAGCAATTCCACGCCGGTGTAGGTCACACCGTCCGTGGCCCGCTCAATGGTGTGGTCGACGTAGTATTCGACCTTGTCCTGCAGGGTGGCGACCGAGTCGATTCCGGCGAATTCGCGGCGCAGTTTTCGGGCCAGGGTCGGTTGCAGGAACCACCCGAATGCACCTGCCAGACGCGGGAAGCGGAATTTGGTCAGGATTGCGAGGAATGCTTTATCGCTCAGCAGGCGCGCCAATACAGCCGGGACTTCTGAATCGTTGTAAGGTCGGATGGCATCGAATTCGCCCATCATGCTCTCTTGTTGGATACGGATAGGGTAAAAAGAAGGTGGTTTTGCGTGTTTTCGCACGAAACCTGAAACGGCCTTCTAAAGAGTGGGGGCAATTATACGCATAACTGATCCCGGAGACCGCGATGCAGGAATTAGAGTGTTATGACTGTCCTTACTGCGGTGAATCCGTAGAGGCTTTGCTGGACCTCTCTGGCGGGGATCAGCAATACATCGAGGATTGCCCGGTCTGCTGTCGGCCGATCGTATTCGACCTGAGGACCGATGGCGAGGACTGGAGTCTGGACGTTCGCAGTGAGAACGAATGATGCAGAGAATCTACGAGCCGGAAAACCTGATGGAAGGCGAGCTGTTGCAAGGCATGCTTGCCAGTGAAGGGGTGGAAGCGCATCTGGTGGGGCGCGACCTGCTGGGCGGCATGGGCGAGTTGCCCGTGTTCGGCCTGCTGGGTATCTCGGTCGATGATGAGCAGGTCGAGCGGGCGCGGGCGTTGATCACTGCGTACAATGCTGCCTTGCCGTTGTCCGGCGATGAGCCTGACAGTTTTCCCGATGTACTGGTGTGTTGAACACCCCTGAATAGAGTTTGCTGACCCTCATGTGTGGACGTTATGCCCTGTTTCGCTGGAATCCCGCCTTTGCGGCCTTGCCGGGTTTTCCGGCCGACCAGCAGGAGCAGTGGAATATCTCTCCGACCGATACCGTGTTGATCATGCGGGCGGGAGAGGGCGAAGGCGAGCTTGAACTGGCGCGAGCCCGCTGGGGGCTGACACCGGCCTGGCTGACCGACCTTTCCCGTACGCCAGCCCATGCGCGTGCCGAAACCCTGGCCGAGCAGCCCATGTTTCGCGAAGCGTTTCGTCAGCGCCGCTGCCTGCTGCCGGCCAACGGCTTTTACGAATGGCGCGGTACGGCACGCAAGCGACCGTTCTGGCTGACGCCGGGCGAAGGTTCGTCCCTGTTCTTTGCCGCCGTATGGGAAGCGTACCCGGTGCAAGGGCACACCTATCTGAGTGTGGCGGTGGTGACCCAGGCCGCTGCCAGCCAGCGCCGGCCTCTGATTCTCGATGCCCAGGGGCAGAAAGACTGGCTGGCGGCGGATACGCCGCTGCACACCTTGCAGGCCCTGCTGGCCTCGGTGCAGATGCCGCTGCGCGAAAGGCCGCTGGCCAATCTGGTCAACGATCCCAAGCTCAATGCGCCCGAGTGCCTGACGCCTTTGTGAGACCTGCATCCGTAGGAGCGAATTCATTCGCGAAGAGGTACAACCCCGCCTGGAATGCCGTCTTCGCGGATGAATCCGCTCCTACAGATCCATGACGTTCATTCGCGGTGGAACCAAGTCGCTACAATGCGGACAAACATGGCTGTTTGCCGCTATCTGGTGCTGAGCCGATTGTCCGCCTAGGATGACCGCCTCGCTCATAAGGAGAAACATCATGCGTCAGTCATTTGCCCCCCTGTGTGTCCTGGGGGCTGGTTTATTGCTCGGCGGCTGTCAGGCCGTAAATACCACCACCGGAGATTCGGTGGGCGTCGAGCGTAAGCAGTACATGTTCAGCATGCTTTCGACAGAGGAAGTCAACACGATGTATGCCCAGTCTTATAAGGAGACCCTGGGCGAAGCGAGTGGCAAGGGCGTTCTGGATACCACCAGCGCCTATGCAAAGCGAGTGAAGCTGATTGCTGATCGCCTGATCGCTCAGGCACCGAAGCTGCGTCCCGATTCGGCGCAATGGCAATGGGAAGTGAACCTGATCAAGAGCGATGAGCTCAATGCCAACTGCGGGCCGGGTGGCAAGATCATTTTCTATACCGGGTTGATCGACAAGCTGAAGCTGACCGATGACGAAATCGCGGCGGTGATGGGACATGAAATCGCCCATGCCCTGCGCGAGCATGGTCGTGAAGCGATGTCCAAGGCCTACGGTGTGGCCCTTGCCAAACAGGGCGCCGGAGCCTTGCTGGGGTTGGGGCAGAGCAGCATGGCGCTCGCCGATACGGTGGTCAATTACAGCCTCACGCTGCCCAACAGCCGCAGCAATGAAAACGAGGCCGATCTGCTGGGGCTGGAGCTGTCGGCGCGAGCGGGCTACAACCCGAATGCTGCTGTGACCCTGTGGCAGAAAATGACCCAGAACGCCGGTGGTTCGCAGCCGGAATTCATGAGCACTCACCCGGCTTCGGAAAACCGCATTGCCTCCCTGCAGGCTGCGATTCCCAAGGTGATGCCGCTTTACCAGCAAGCCAAGAAGTCCTGATCGGCTGATGGCAGCAGAGCGCTGCGGCTTTCGCTGTAGCGCTCTGTTCATCTCGATCAGATCCAGCCGCTGACTTGCATGGCCTTGTACACCGCAACCAGGGCCAGGACGAAGAAGGCCGTGGCGGCCAGTCGGCGAATCAGGGTCAGCGGCAGTTTCTCGGCAGCGAAATTACCCGCCAGCACCACCGGCACGTTAGCGATCAGCATGCCGAGTGTGGTGCCGATGATGACCAGCCACAGGTAGGAATATTGCGCAGCCAGCATCACGGTTGCGATCTGCGTCTTGTCGCCGATTTCCGCGATGAAGAAAGTGATCAGGGTGGTCATGAACGGACCGAACTTGCGCGCCGTGCTGGCTTCGTCGTCGTCCATCTTGTCCGGAACCAGTGTCCACAGTGCCGTGGCCGTGAAGCTGGCAGCCAGGGTCCAGTGCAGTACCGCATCGGAGAAGAAGCTGCTGAACCACGCACCGACTGCGCCCGCTGCGGCATGGTTGGCCAGGGTAGCGGCAATGATGCCCGCGATGATTGGCCAGGGCTTGCGAAAGCGTGCGGCGAGAATGAGTGCCAGCAACTGCGTCTTGTCGCCAATTTCGGCGAGCGCGACGATTGCGGTAGGGATTAACAGGGATTCCAGCATCAGGGTTCCTAAGGGGCGGGTCGACACGGCTATGACACGTACAACCTCCCCGCCCCGGGTAAGGTGTTCGTGTCATAGGTCTTGTCAAACCACCGATCCGTCTGAAGCGGATTCCGGGTCGCGCGCACCATGGTCTGAGGACCAAGTATGTTGATGCGCGCCGGACGAGCGTGTTGCTCGTGGGAGACTACTCCCCTAGGACGGAGCGGATTCTGCCTTCGCAAAATCCATTCGGCAAGCTCTTATTTTCAAGAACGTTTGGCGCTGTAGATCCGGAAGCCATTTTCCTGTGCCCTGATTTCGCAGGGGCCGACATGCTCCTCGATCAAGGGTTGGTAGCGCAGGAAACTATTGGCTACAAGACGAAGTTCGCCGCCTGATTTCAGATGATGGCGTGCTTTTTTCAGCAGGTTTTCCGTTGCCTGATAATTGGTATGCACCCCGGTATGGAACGGTGGATTGCTCAAAATCGTGTTCAGACCCAGGGGCGCGGCATCGATGCCGTCACCGGTCAGAATCTTTGCTTCAAGACCGTTGGCTGCCAGTGTCAGGCCTGCGCTGGCTGTGGCGAAAGCGTCCACATCGAGCATGACGACGTCGTTGTGCGGGTAGCGACGTTTTACCGCAGCCCCCAGCACGCCTGCGCCACACCCGAAGTCCAGCAAATGACCGCTCGGGAGCTTGTCGAGGTTTTCCAGCAACAGGGCCGAACCGCGATCCAGGCGACCATGGCTGAAGACGCCCGGCAGGCTGATGACCGTGAGTGGACCGTCTTCAAGATCGATCAGATAAGGCCTGGCCAGGCTGTGCAGTTCGACCGCCTGAGGTGCGTTTTCCACGGTGACCTGCCAGAGCTGGCAATGGCGCGCGCTATCGAGCTTGCGGGCCCGGCCGAAAGGGCTCAACTGTTTGGCTGCGGCTTCAATGCCACCGCGCTTTTCCCCGACCAGAAAAAGCTCGCGCCCGGCCAGGCGTGAGGCCAGGGCATTGAGCAGGTAATCGGTCAGGTCCCGTGCCTTGGGCAGAAACAGCACGGCCGCCTCGAATGTGTCTTGCGGAGCATTCACACCAAAATGCGTGCGACCGTCGAAACGTGCATCCAGAGCGGCCTGATCGCCCGCATGCCAGCACCAGCCGCGAGCGTTCGGCAGTTTCCCCAGCAGGTCGTCGGCAGGCAATCCGGCCAGCAGCAACGAGCCTTGAAAGAGTTCAGCCTGCCGAAGTAACACTTCACTGCGCGGGTCCATGTTCTCGCTCCTGAAAAAAGGGGCGAATTCTAGCTGACTACCCGCTTGGGCGTCCCTGCAAAAAATGCCTGCGCGTTCTCGATGACCTGGCTGACGATGCGCTGACGAGCCTCCCGTGCGCCCCAGGCGCTGTGGGGCGTAATGATCAGGCGCGGAATGTCGTCCGCCAGCAGCGGGTTGCCCGCGACAGGCGGCTCCACGCTCAGGACGTCGGACGCTGCGCCGCCCAGGTGGCCCTTGCGCAAGGCGTCGGCCAGGGCCTGTTCGTCGATCAGCCCGCCACGAGCGGTATTGACCACCAGCGCATGGGGTTTGAGCAGGCTGAGTTCATGGGCACCGATCATGTTGCGGGTGTGTTCGTTGAGCGGGCAATGCAGCGTCAGCGCATCGATTTGCGGCAGCAATTCTTCAAGCGGCAGACGATCCGGGCGGGCAGGGCGGCCGGGAATTTGCCCCAGCAGTACACGCATGCCGAAGGCTTCTGCCAGTCTGGCGACCGCGCCGCCCAGTTCGCCATGGCCCAGCAGGCCAAGGGTCTTGCCTTCGAGTTCAACGATAGGGAAATCCAGCAGACAGAATTGCGTGGACTTCTGCCAGAGACCTTGTTGCACAGCCTTCTGGTAGTCCGGCAGGCGAGTGGCGAGGGCCAGAAGCAGCAACAGGGTGTGCTGGGCCACCGAAGCGGTGCCGTAGCCCTGGCAGTTGCAGACGGTCACGCCGTGTTCGCGGGCTGCCGCCAGATCCACATTGTTGGTGCCGGTGGCCGTGACCAGCACCAGTTTCAACTCAGGGCATGCTGCAAACGTGCTGGCATCGATCACGATCTTGTTGCTGATTGCCACTTGTGCGCCCTTGAGGCGGTCTTTCACCTGATCCGGTGCAGTGCTGGCATACAGCTGCAATTGGCCGAAGCTTTCATGTAGCGCGCCGAGATCCAGATCGCCCAGATCCAGAGACGTGTGGTCGAGGAAAACTGCTCTGCCCGGATTAGTCATTAGCTGTACCTTTTTTGTAATAAGTTGAGAGGGTAGGGTAGCGAGCCTAACAGCAAAAACTCGTTTAAATTTTTGGAGGCCCCATGTACTGGGCAGAATTTCTCACCGTCGCATTGATTCACTTGCTGGCTGTTGCCAGCCCCGGCCCGGATTTTGCGGTGGTGGTGCGCGAAAGCGTGGCCCATGGACGCAAGGCCGGACTCTGGGCAGCCCTGGGCGTCGGTTCGGCGATTTTCGTTCACGTCGGGTATTCGTTGCTGGGGATTGGCATCATCGTGTCCCAGTCCATCGTGCTGTTCAATGCGCTCAAATGGGCGGCGGCTGCCTATCTGCTGTACATCGGTTTCAAGGCCCTGCGAGCCAGGCCGGCCAGTGCTTCTGACGATTCGATCAAGGCGGTTGCAGGCGAAAGAACCGCATGGGGCGCCTATGCCAGCGGTTTTGTAACCAATGGCCTGAACCCCAAGGCGACGCTGTTCTTCCTGTCGCTGTTCACGGTGGTCATCAACCCGCATACCCCGTTGCTGGTACAGGGCGGTTATGGCGTTTATCTGGCCGTTGCGACGGCAGCCTGGTTCTGTCTGGTGGCGTGTCTGTTCAGCCAGGCCCGGGTGCGTGCCGGTTTTGCCCGTATGGGCCACTGGTTCGATCGGGTCATGGGCGGTGTGCTGGTGGCACTGGGCCTGAAACTGGCGCTGACCGAGGTGCGTTGAGTCCCGATGACAAGGCGTCTTTACGGTCGCCTGTCAGCAAATCGTCCCTTTGGCTGATTCGGCTGGCGAAGGAGCGCTCTAGCGTCCATATTTCAGACTTCGCCTGTGGACTTTGAAAAGGGACTCATATGTTACAGACTCGCGTTCTTCCGCCAGCCGATGGCGCCTACCAGTACCCTCTGTTGATAAAACGGCTGCTGATGTCCGGCAGCCGCTACGAAAAAACGCGTGAAATCGTTTACCGCGACACTGTCCGCTACACCTACCCCACACTCAACGAACGTATCTGCCGCCTGGCCAATGTACTGACGGCCGCAGGCGTAAAGGCGGGCGATACGGTGGCGGTCATGGACTGGGACAGCCATCGTTATCTGGAATGCATGTTCGCGATTCCCATGATCGGTGCGGTGGTGCACACCATCAACGTGCGGCTCTCGCCCGAGCAGATCGTCTACACCATGAACCACGCCGAGGACCGGCTGGTGCTGGTCAACAGCGAGTTCGTCGGTCTGTATCAGGCCATTGCCGGGCACCTGACCACGGTGGACAAGACCCTGCTGCTGACGGATCAGCCGGAAAAGACCGCCGAGCTGCCGAATCTGGTCGGGGAATACGAAGAGCTGCTGGCCGCTGCCAGCCCGCACTATGCGTTCGAGGACTTCGACGAAAACTCGGTCGCCACCACGTTCTACACCACAGGCACCACCGGCAATCCCAAGGGCGTGTATTTCACTCACCGGCAACTGGTGCTGCACACCATGGGCGTGGCGACGATCATGGGGTCTATCGAGCATGAGCGCATGCTGGGGGCCAGTGACGTCTACATGCCGATCACTCCGATGTTCCATGTGCATGCCTGGGGCATGCCTTATGCCGCCACCATGCTGGGGCTGAAACAGGTTTATCCCGGTCGCTACGACCCGGAGTTCCTGGTGGAGTTGTGGCGCAGGGAGAAGGTGACGTTCTCCCATTGCGTGCCGACCATCATGCAGATGCTGCTTCACTCCAAGGCCGCGAAGGACACCGATTTCGGTGGCTGGAAAATCATCATTGGTGGCAGTTCTCTCAATCGCAGTCTCTACCAGGCCGCCAAGGCCAAGGGCATTCACTTGACGGCCGCCTATGGCATGTCCGAGACCGGGCCGCTGATTTCCGTTGCTCACATGAACGAAGAGTTGAGGGCCGGCTCCGAAGAGGATCGCATCACTTACCGCATCAAGGCCGGTGTACCGGGCATGCTGGTAGAGGCTGCGATTGTCGACGAGGAAGGCAACTTCCTGCCGGCAGACGGTGAAACCCAGGGCGAGCTGGTGTTGCGGGCCCCCTGGCTGACCGAAAGTTATTTCCGCGAGCCGCAGAAGGGGGCGGAGCTGTGGGCGGGAGGCTGGCTGCACACCGGCGACGTGGCGACCCTGGACGACATGGGCTTCATCGATATCCGGGACCGGATCAAGGATGTGATCAAGACCGGGGGCGAGTGGGTGTCTTCCCTGGAGCTTGAGGACCTGTGCAGCCGTCATCCGGCCGTACGCGAAGTGGCGGTGGTGGGCGTCGCCGACTCGCAGTGGGGCGAACGTCCCTTTGCCTTGCTGGTGGTCCATGAAGGCCAGAGCATCGATGCTCGCTGTCTGAAGGAACACCTCAGTCCTTTTGTCGAGCAAGGCCATATCAACAAGTGGGCCATCCCCAGCCAGATCGCGGTTGTTACTGAAATTCCCAAGACCAGCGTCGGCAAGCTCGACAAGAAGCGCATGCGGCTGGACATCGTCGAGTGGCAAAGCAGCAACAGCGCTTTTCTGTCGACACTTTAAATACCTTTCCCTGTCATTGCTGCCGTGCTCCATGAGCACGGCATGCGTCTGCGTCGGCAATAAATCCAGTGCTTGCCAAATTATCTGATTAAGCCATTCTGCGCCGGCCTGTTGCTCAACTCCGTCGCAGCAGGCATTCCAGAGGCCTTGATGCTTGCAAATCACACTTTAGAGGGATCAAGCAAAGGCATTCGCTGGATATAGTCGGTACGGGGACTTGGCAAGAGCGTAAAGATGCAATGTGTGTTACAGCCCCTCAGGGTGTCCGATGAGCGTTGACCGCGGGTTGTTCGGATGGATGGCTGAGTCGTTTTTGGAAGTTCCCACTGCCAAAAAAATAAAAGCACATGGAGTCGCATCGATGACAACTGCAATCCCTTTCTGGCGCCGGGCGAAACTTCCTCTGGCTGTCAGTCTCGCTTCCTCCCTCGCCGGTCCGGCATTTGGTGTCACGTTCAATATCGGTGAAATCGAAGGCAGTTTCGATTCATCGCTATCGGTCGGGGCAAGCTGGTCGACTGCCGATGCCAACAAGAACCTCATTGGTGCCAACAACGGCGGTCGGGGCCTTTCGCAGACTTCCGATGACGGTCACTTGAACTTCAAGAAAGGTGAAACCTTCTCGAAGATCTTCAAGGGCATCCACGATCTTGAGCTGAAGTACGGCGATACTGGCGTCTTTGTACGCGGCAAGTATTGGTATGACTTCGAGCTCAAGGACGAAAGCCGTCAGTTCAAGGACATCAGTGACTCCAACCGCAAGGAAGGCGCCAAGTCTTCCGGCGGGCAACTGCTCGATGCATTCGTTTATCACAATTACGCCATTGCCGATCAGCCTGGCACCGTGCGCTTCGGTAAGCAGGTGATCAGTTGGGGCGAAAGCACCTTCATCCAGGGCGGCATCAATAGCATCAACCCGGTCGATGTCTCGGCATTCCGTCGGCCCGGCGCCGAGGTCAAGGAAGGCCTGATTCCGGTCAACATGTTCTACCTGTCGCAAAGCCTGACCGACAACCTGTCCGCCCAGGGCTTCTACCAGCTGGAGTGGGACCAGACGGTTGTGGATAACTGCGGCACGTTCTTCTCGCAGCCCGACGTGATTGCCGATGGCTGTGACAGCAACCTGGCTGTATTGCGCAGCGCCAGCGGGCTCAATACGTCCCTGGCCACTGCCGGCCTGTCGGCTGGCGCTCGCAACGCGATCTTCAACTCGCTGGCTCAGCAGGGTGTGGCCTTCGGCTCCCCCGATGAAGGCGCAATCGTCCGTCGCGGGCCTGACCGCGATGCGCGGGATGGCGGCCAGTTCGGCTTTGCCGTGCACTATAACTTCGAGCCGCTGGACACCGAGTTTGGCGCCTACATGATGAATTATCACAGCCGCCTGCCGATCTTCAGCGGCCGGGGTGGTTCGACGGCGTCGTTCAGCGGAACCAGTCTGGTGGGCTCGCTTGTGGCCAACGGGATTCCGCTGGCAACTGCAACCGCACTGGCCCCCACCCTGTTGCCGCTGGTGGTCGCAGGGAACTCCAGCTACTACGTGGAATACCCGGAAGACATTCGCCTGTACGGCCTGAGCTTCTCCACCACCTTGCCGACAGGCACGGCGTGGAGCGGTGAGATCAGCTACCGCCCCAATGCTCCGGTGCAGATCAACACCACCGATATCCTCTATTCGGGCATTTCGCCGCTGAACTCGAACGTTTCGCTGCTCAGTGGCCAGGCCAACACCGATCAGCCCGGCTATCGCCGCAAGGAAATCACCCAGTTGCAAACCACCTTCACCCAGTTCTTCGATCAGGTGATGGGGGCCGAGCGCCTGACCGTGGTCGGTGAAGTGGGCTGGACGCACGTGGGTGGCCTGGAAAGCACCTCGAAGATCCGTTACGGCCGTGACCCGGTCTACGGGCCGGGGCCGTTGCCCAATGGGCAGTGCGCCACGCTGAACGCGGGGACCCTGACCGGTGCCGATCAGAACAACCTGACCCGTTACTGCGAAAACGATGGCTTCACCACCTCCAACTCCTGGGGCTACCGCGCTCGCGCCATCTGGGACTACAACAACGTATTCGCCGGTGTGAACCTCAAGCCCAGTGTGGCCTGGTCACATGACGTGAAGGGTTACTCGCCAGGTCCTGGCGCCAACTTTGAAGAGGGTCGCAAGGCGGTCAGCCTCGGGCTGGATGCCGAATACCAGAACACCTACACCGCCAGCCTTTCCTACACCAACTTCTTCGACGGGAAGTACACCACGGTGGATGACAGAGATTTCGTGGCACTCAGTTTTGGCATGAACTTCTAAGGACAGGGTTTTCGGGATGACGATGAACATGAAAATAACAAAAGGTCTGTTGCAAGCGAGTGCGCTGGGGTTGTCGTTACTGGCGAGCGGCGTCATGGCGGCGGTGTCTGAATCCGAAGCGGCAAAACTGGGGACCAGCCTGACGCCCATGGGGGCCGAGAAGGCCGGTAATGCCAATAACACCATTCCTGCCTGGAGCCCCATGCCCAGGAATGCGGGGGCTGTGGACGGCAAGGGGTTCCTTGCCAACCCGTATGCCAGCGAAAAACCGCTGTTCACCATCACGGCGCAGAACGTGGAACAGTACAAGGACAAGCTGGCACCGGGTCAATACGCAATGTTCAAGCGTTACCCCGACAGCTACAGGATGCCGGTGTACCCGTCCCATCGAGGGGCCACGGTGCCTGACGATGTGTATGCCGCCATCAAGCGAAATGCTACCGGCACCAGACTGGTCGGTGGCGGCAATGGCCTGGAAAACTTTGAAACCGCCATTCCCTTCCCGATTCCGTCCAGCGGTGTCGAAGTGATCTGGAACCACATCACTCGCTATCGTGGCGGCAGCGTGAAGCGTTTTGTCACTCAGGCCACGCCACAACCCAATGGCTCCTACAGCCTGGTGTATTTCGCGGATCAGTTCGTGTTTCGCGACAAGATGAAGGATTTCGATCCGAAGAATCCGGGCAACATCCTGTTCTACTTCAAGCAGGAAGTGACGGCACCGGCACGTCTGGCCGGTGGTGTCCTGCTGGTGCATGAAACCCTCGATCAGGTGAAGGAGCCCCGCTCGGCCTGGCTCTACAACGCCGGTCAACGTCGTGTGCGCCGGGCGCCGCAAGTGTCCTACGACGGACCGGGTACGGCGTCGGACGGCCTGCGGACTTCCGATAACCTGGACATGTACAACGGCGCACCGGATCGCTACGACTGGAAACTGATCGGCAAGCAGGAGATGTACATCGCGTCCAACAGCCACAAGCTCGACGACACCACCCTCAAATATGCCGACATCATCAAGGCCGGCCATATCAATCAGGACCTGACCCGTTATGAGCTGCGCCGTGTCTGGCATGTCACGGCCACGTTGAAGGAAGGGCAGCGTCACATCTACGCCAAGCGTGACTTCTTCATCGATGAAGACACCTGGCAGGCGGCGGTCATCGACCACTATGACGGTCGCGGCCAACTGTGGCGTGTTGCCGAGGCCCATGCCGAGAACTACTACGACAAGCAGGTGCCGTGGTATGCCATCGAAACCCTGTATGACCTGCAATCGGGCCGCTACGTGGCGCTGGGCATGAAGAACGAAGAGAAGAGTGCCTATGTTTTCGGTTTCACGGCCGGGACCAGCGACTTCACGCCCAATGCATTGCGTCAGGAAGGCGTACGTTAAGGACATAATCGGATGAACTGTCATGACGTGCAGGTCTGCGTCTTTTGACGCAGCCGGCCCATGAAGAGGGAGATAAACAGGTCGAAACTTATAGCTTTTTCAAAGGCTTATAGCCAAAGCCCCTGGTCAGGGGCTTTTTTATGCCTCGGTATTCGGCTCACAAATTGTAGGAATTTTGTTACGGACTTTTCATGAGTCGCCTTCAAAAGGTCAAGGTTACCCGCTAGTCTCCGGAGATCTGCTATGCCGAAATAACACTCATAAAGAGCCGGCCATGACCGATCTGTCCCGTATGCAAGGAATCGCAGACAGCACGCCTTCCGTGTCGGGAGGGCGCTTCTTTCGTCCCCCTTTGCCCGATGGCTACCTGCCTCGTGCCCGCTTGTGCGAGCGTCTGGCAGAAGGGCTTTCCGGTCGACTGTTGCTGGTCTGCGCGCCTGCCGGGTTCGGCAAGAGTTCACTGGCGGTGGAGTTCTGCCAGAACCTGCCGGAGCAGTGGCAAAGCCTGTGGCTGGGGCTCAACCCTCGGGAAAACGATCCGGGACGCTTCCTTGAACGGCTGTTGGCCGGGCTGCAACAGTTCTTTCCGCAATTGGGTGCCCAGACGCTGGGCTTGTTGAAGATGCGCCAGCGTCATCAACCTTTCGCCTTTGAAGAGTGGCTCGATGGCCTGCTGGATGAGCTGGCGATGCACCTGATGTTGAGCAAGCCTCTGCTGTTGGTGCTGGACGATTATCATCTGGTGCAGGGGCCGGTGCTCGATCGCTGTGTTCAGTTTTTCCTCAATCATCTGCCGGCAGGGCTGGCGGTCATGGTCACCAGCCGACAGCGCCCGAACTGGCATCTGGCACGTCTGCGTCTGTCCCGGCAGTTGCTGGAACTCAATGAAAACGACTTGCGGCTGACCCCTGCCGAATCCCGGGCGGTGCTTGACCGGCATCACTGCTCGCTGGACTGCGAGGCACAACAAAGCCTGATCCGGCGCAGTGAAGGCTGGGTGGCGGGGCTGCGTTTCTGGCTGCTGGCAGCCTCTGAAGTCGATGATGACAATGCCCTGTCACAAACGCTGTACGGTGGCGAAGCGTTGATCGGCGAGTACCTGCTGGAAGAAGTCATCGACTGCCTTCCCGCCAATGTGCAGGCATTCCTTTACGAGACGGCCTGCCTTGAGCGCTTTTGCAGCGAGTTGTGCGATGCGGCCCGGGACAGCCATGACAGCGCCGAAATGCTCCGTTACCTTCAAGCCCATCAGGTGTTTCTGGTCCCGCTGGATGATCAGGGGCGCTGGTTCCGCTATCACCACCTGTTTTCCGACCTGTTGCGCACGCGGCATGCGACCGGGGCGCAACAGACACGCCTGCACCTGAATGCCTGCCGCTGGTTCAGCGCACAGGGATTGCTGGACGAGGCCATCGAGCAGGCGCTGCGTGCCGGGCATCTGGATGTCGCGGCCAATCTGGTACAGAACCTTTCCGAAGAGCAACTGCTGGCCGAACAGAATGTCGGCATGCTGCTGCGTTGGCGAATGGACTTGCCCGACAGCCTGCTGACCAGCACGCCTCGTCTGATCGTGCTCTATGCCTGGGCACTGGGGCTGGCGTGCCAACTGGATGCCGCCGAAGAACTGGCCGGTCACCTCAGCCGTTTTCTGCCAGCGCCTTCGGCCACGGCACAGAAATCCATGCTTGCCCAGTGGCTGGCGCTCAGTGGTGTCATTGCCCGTGGTCGCGGAGACAGTGAAAAGACCCGGCGCTATTGCGGCGAAGCGCTGCACAGCCTGCCGGAAAAACGCTACGGTCAGCGCCTGATGTGCCTCTCCACCCTGGCCAACCTGGCCATTGCCGACAGTGATCTGCTGCGCGCCAGGGCACTGAACCGCGATGCCCTTGAACTGGCGCAACGGGTGGCCAATCCGTTGTTCGAGGCATTGGCGCATTATGACCGCGCCCGTGTATTGCAGGCCCGAGGTGAAGTCCTTCGTGCGCTGGACGAGGTCCGGCTTGGGCTGCAACGGCTCAAAGGGTTATCCACCGTACGGCTGTATGCCGTGCGTGCGCGTCTGACGATTTATGAAGGGTATCTTTTGAGTCTGCGGATGCAGGCCGAGGAGGGGCGTGCACAATTGCTGGCCGGGGTGGCCGAGGCCAAGGCCTGCCGGGATATCAGCGTGCTGATCGGTCACTGCGTGATTGCCGGGCTGGAAGGGCGGGAAGGACGTTTTGCCGAGGCCTTCGCCGAGCTGGGTGAGGCCGAGCGTTTGATGCACATCTGGGATGTACCGCCGATGTACTACCTGGCGATGATCACTCTGATCAAATGCGAGCTGTGGCTGATGCAGGGGCGTATCGATCTGGCAGAAGCCTGGTTGTTGCGTCTGACCCAGACTTACAGCGGAGGATTGGCCGCCGCCGCCCCCGAATGTCACCCTCAACTGCCGCAACAGATCGAGTTGCAGCGTGCCGCGCTGGAGCTTGTTCAGGGCGATGGTACGGCCTCCGCGCGACGCCTGAACGAGCTGCACCAGCATGCACAGGAGGTCGGTGCTCAATTACTGGGCCTGATCGCGCTCAGCCAGCACATGCGCCAGCTTCTGGACAATGGCCGTCTCAATGAAGCGGTCGATCTGCTGAGCCGCAGCCTGCAGGTCGCGCAGGGCGGTGCGTTGTTGCCGTTCAAGGGCTTGATCGACGCGCACCCGCAATGGCTCCGCGAGCAATTGTTGCAACGCCCGGCCGACGGGGTTCGTGACGCCTTGCTGGAAAGGCTGCCGTGTTGTTGTGCGCCGTCAGCGGCAGAGACACCCCGTGTCAGCGAAAACCTGAGTGTGCGCGAGCTGGGCGTGTTGCAACTGATTGCCCAGGGTTGCTCGAATCAGGAGATCAGCGAGCAACTGTTCATCTCCCTGCACACCGTCAAGACCCACGCCAGCCACATCAATAGCAAGCTGGGTGTCGAGCGTCGCACCCAGGCTGTGGCTCGCGCCAAGGTATTGGGGTTGTTGGGGTGATGTGGTGTGCCGGGGAGGATGCCACATCACCCGGCCTTGCAACCCGCCCATAACTCATCGATATCATTCAGGTCCCAGTCTTCGGCCGATTCAATCTTCACAATGGCGTCCCGATCATGTTGGTGTGTCAGGTCGACAATGTGCGGTTTGAATCTTTTCCGCGTTCGCGCAGACATGAAGACTTTCACTCTGGGTAACAGCAGCGATTCGTCATTCTGTTCGACCACGACCCCAAGATGGCCGCTGCGCAGGCGTACCAGGGCACCCACAGGATAAATACCCACGGCCTTGACGAAGCTCTGGAACACCAGATCATCGAAGTGACCTTTCCATGAGGCCATTTCCCGGATCGAATGCGCCGCGCCCCAGCCCTTCTTGTAAGGCCGGTCGGAGGTCACGGCGTCGTATACATCGCAGACCGCGCCCATTCTGGCGAAGATGCTGATCTCGTTGCCTTTGAGGCCATGTGGATAACCCGAGCCATCGAACTTCTCGTGATGATGCAGGCACACATCCAGGACGATGGCGTTGACTTGCTGGCTCTCCTCGAGAATCTTCAAGCCGGCCTCGGGGTGATATTTCATGGCCGTGAACTCTTCCGTGGTCAATCGGCCAGGCTTGTTGAGGATCAGTGGGTCGATCATCATCTTTCCCACGTCATGCATCAGCCCGGCCACACCGGCTTCACGCACCTGTTCATCCGGCATGCCCATGCGTCTTGCGAGCGAAACCATCAAGGCGCAGACCGAAACGGAGTGCATGTAGGTGTATTCGTCCGATGTCTTCAGGCGCGACAGACTGATGAGGGCATGCGGGTGGCGCAATATCGAATTGGAAATTTCCTCCACCAGCAGATCTACGTCGTCCATGTTCATGGCGCGTCCCATCTTGGCTTCGCTGAACATGGTCATGACCACATCCTTGGCCTTGCCGCAGATAAGGCGTGCGCGCTGAACTTCCTTTTCCAGGCAGACGGGAGTGGTGTCGTCTTCGACAGGCATTTCCGATACGGCGCGTTCATCAGGGGCTTTACCCCGGCGCGTATCGATCCACACTTCCTCGGTGTCCGACTGCTGGATGCGTTTGAGGACTTCAATATCCTGGAGCACGACTTCGACCTGGCTTATCCAGAAGGGATCATTGACCCACGGACGGCAGAACTTGTGAATGTGCATGCCCAGTGAAAGTTCGGAAACGGAAATTTTTCTCAGCATGTTCAGTCACCGACAGGTTGTTCGGTGAGTGGGAAGGACGTGAGAGTGGAGGCGTGGCCAACAGGAGAAATACCTCTGGCCAAAGTGTGCACGCAAGGATGAACGAGGATCGGCATGATCTCACCTCTCTATTAATTAGATTGCAAGGATCATCCTGATCGCGTGGTGCCAGTATACGGGGCGTTTCAAGAAAAAAGCAGGTGTATTTATCAGGCGTCAATAAAGGGGCGGATTTCTGTTTTTAATAGAATCAGTCAATTATGAGTTGCTGTTTTTTGACGTCAGAAACACAGCTTAAAAAATAGTTTAAACATAAAAGCTTCATATTTTTTCAGGGGGAAAGTGTGTGGCTTTTATACAGGTGTGTATCGCCGTTTATATAACTTTATTGTTATGGGATAACGTTGTTTTTCGAGCGCGTATTCGTGTCGACAGGCCGGCAGACAGAAAACGGGCTCTGCTACATTGAAGGGGCACCGAAGGGCTGCTGGACCCGCCGAAACGGTTCAGGCGGCGTTAAGGAATTTTTGACAGCGGTCATGCTCTAATCCGCTCATTAGCGTCCGTTCAAATCAGGAGTTTGTTCAATGGTTACCTCGCGCCGTTTGATTATTGCTGCTACTGCTGTAGCCATGCTGTCTGGGTGTGTCTCGTCGCCCAACCCCTATGACAATCAGGGGCAGGCACAAAACTCCGGTGGCATGAGCAAGACAGCCAAGTACGGCGGGCTGGGTGCATTGGCCGGTGCCCTGGCAGGTGCGGCCATCGACCATAACAACCGTGGCAAGGGCGCACTGATCGGTGCCGCCGTTGTCGGCGCCGCCTCGGCAGGTTATGGCTACTACGCCGACAAGCAGGAAGCGGCGCTGAGAGCGAGCATGGCCAATACCGGCGTCGAGGTGCAGCGTCAGGGTGATCAGATCAAACTGATCATGCCGGGCAATATCACGTTCGCCACCGACTCTTCCTCCATTGCCAGCAGCTTCTACTCGCCACTCAACAACCTGGCCGGCTCGCTCAAGCAGTTCAACCAGAACAACATCGAAATCGTCGGTTACACCGACAGCACCGGCAGCCGCCAGCACAACATGGACCTGTCCCTGCAACGTGCCCAGAGCGTCAGCACCTACCTGACCTCCCAGGGTGTGGACCCGGCGCGCTTGTCAGTGCGCGGCGCAGGCCCCGACCAGCCTATCGCCAGCAACGCCGATGTGAACGGCCGTGCCCAGAACCGCCGTGTCGAGGTCAACCTCAAGCCGATTCCGGGGCAGCAGTACGAGCAGTATCAGCAATAACAGGTTCGCGAATGAATTCGCTCCTACAGGGAGCGGGTTCATCCGCCAATGAATTCGCACGGGCGTAGGAGCGGATTCATCCGCGAAAAGCGATCAACTCACTCCCTTGAGCCGATCCAGCAAGCGATCCTTCTCTTCCCACAGGTTGTTGATCCACTGCTGAAATTCCAGTCGGTACGCCTGATCCTGATCGTAATTCCTGCCAATGAACTGAGGCGGGATCCTGATCTCTTCACAATGCACCACCACCTCCTTCACGTTGCCGCAGAGCAGGCCCCAATACCCCGGTTGTCCGCCAGGGTAGTGAAGGGTGACGTTGATGATCGACTCAAGCTGTTCGCCCATGGCGTCGAGCACGAATGCCAGGCCGCCGGCCTTGGGTTTGAGCAGGTTGCGAAACGGTGAGTTCTGTTCGGCATGTTTGGCCGGGGTGAAACGCGTGCCTTCGGCAAAGTTGAAAATGCCCACCGGGTTATGGCGAAACCTGGCGCAGGTGCGGCGCGTGGTTTCCAGGTCCTTGCCTTTCTTCTCCGGGTGTTTGGCCAGATAGGCCTTGGAATAGCGCTTCATGAACGGAAAACCCAGCGCCCACCAGGCCAGACCGATCACTGGCACCCAGATCAGTTCCTGCTTGAGAAAGAACTTCAACGGGCGGATACGGCGGTTGAGCACGTACTGCAAGACCATGATGTCGACCCAGCTCTGGTGATTGCTGGTAATCAGGTACGAATGCTCGTAGTCCAGGCCTTCAAGGCCGCTCAACTGCCAGCGAGTGTGGCCCAGCAGTTTGATCCAGGCATTGTTGAAACTGATCCAGGTTTCCTGAATATGAATCATCACCCAGTCGGTAAAGCGCTGGGCGGTCTTGAACGGCAGACAGATCTTGAGCAGTGTGACCGGAAACAGCGCGGCACAGCAGGCCAGGGTGTTGAGCGCCAACAACAGCGAGGCAATGACGCCACGCAATGGGGCAGGCAAGGTATCCATGACGGATAGTGACTCCAGAGGGTAATGGGATGCCGTACAGGTTGCATGAAGCAACCTGCACAGAGGGCATCGACAGGTGTATCAGGAAAGTGTGTCTGCCTGAATCGCAGTCAATGCGATGGTGTAGACGATGTCGTCTACCTGCGCGCCACGTGGCAAATCGTTTACCGGCTTGCGCAAGCCCTGCAGCATCGGGCCCAGGCTCACGCAGTCGGCGCTGCGCTGTACGGCCTTGTACGTGGTGTTGCCTGTGTTCAGGTCCGGGAACACAAAGACATTGGCGCGTCCGGCCACGGGGCTGTCAGGTGCCAGTTGGCGGGCGACATCCTCGTTGGCGGCGGCATCATACTGCAACGGGCCATCGATCAGCAGGCCACGCTGGGTTTCACGTGCCAGTTGTGTGGCTTCGCGCACCTTTTCCACTTCCTCGCCGCTGGCGGAGTTACCGCTGGAATAACTGATCATTGCCACCCTGGGCGCAATGCCGAAGGCCACGGCCGAATCGGCGCTTTGCAGGGCAATTTCGGCCAGTTCGCTGGCGCTGGGGTGCGGGTTCATGATGCAGTCGCCGTACACCAGCACCTGCTCGGGGAACAGCATGAAAAACACCGACGACACCAGCGTGCAGCCCGGTGCCGTCTTGATCAGTTGCAGGGCCGGGCGGATGGTATTGGCGGTGGAATGGACGACGCCCGACACCAGCCCGTCGACTTCATCCAGCGCCAGCATCACGGTGCCGATCACCACCGGGTCTTCCAGTTGCTGCTCGGCCATCGGAGCGTTGAGGCTCTTGTTCTTGCGCAGCTCGACCATCGGCGCGACATAGCGTTCGCGAATCAGGTCGGGGTCCAGAATTTCCAGTCCCGGCGGCAACTCGATCCCCTGAGCCTGGGCTACGGCCTGGACTTCCTCGGGTTTGGCCAGCAGCACACAACGGGCAATGCCGCGTGCCTGACAGATCGCCGCGGCCTGGATGGTCAAGGGTTCATTGCCTTCGGGCAGGACGATGCGTTTGTTGGCCGTTTGCGCGCGCTGGATCAACTGGTAGCGGAATACCGCAGGCGACAGGCGCAGCTCGCGTGGCGTGCCGCAACGCTGATGCAGCCAGGTAGCGTCCAGATGGCCGGCAACGAAATCAGTGATGATTTCCGCCCGCTCGCGGTCATCGATGGGGATTTCCTTGTTCAACTGGTTCAGCTGTGTGGCCGTGTCGT
Source organism: Pseudomonas sp. NPDC089734 (assembly GCF_044748865.1). Taxonomy (NCBI): domain Bacteria; kingdom Pseudomonadati; phylum Pseudomonadota; class Gammaproteobacteria; order Pseudomonadales; family Pseudomonadaceae; genus Pseudomonas; species Pseudomonas sp. NPDC089734. The sequence goes on from NZ_JBIVGV010000001.1 coordinate 122,059, forward strand.
AGGAGCCGCTGCTCACCGACAGCACCGGCAGGCCTGCCTGAAGCGCGCCACGGCACAGCTCCATGATGCGCGGGTCGGGCACGGTGTCGCTGGTCAGCAACAGGCCGGCCAGCGGCACGCCGTTCATGGCGGCGAGGCTGACAGCCAGAATGATGTCGTCGCGGTCGCCGGGTGTCACCACCAGCACGCCGGGTTTGAGCAGGGGCACGGTATTGAGCACGGTGCGGGCGCAGATGATGATCTTCGACATGCGCCGCTGTTCATAGTCCCCGGCATTGAGGACCTGCGCGCCGAGCAGTTCGGCCACATCGCGGGTACGGGGAGCGTTGAGCTCGGCCTGGAACGGAATGCAGCCCAGCAGACGGAAGTCGCCACTGCGCAGCAACGGTGAATGCTCTTTCAGGCGAGCGGCGAAGGCGTCCATGCTTTCTTCGGTGCGCACCTTGTTGAGGATTACGCCCAGCACTTTCGGGTCCTTCGGGCCGCCGAACAATTGCGCCTGCAACTCGACCCGTCCCGACAGCTCGGTCAGCACTTCGTTTTCCGGGGCGGACACCAGGATCACTTCGGCATCCAGGCTCTTGGCCAGGTGAAGATTGACCCGTGCGGCATAGCTGGCGCTACGGGTGGGCACCATGCCTTCGACAATCAGCACATCCTTGCCCACGGCCGCTTGCTGATAAAGGCTGATGATTTCTTCGAGCAGTTCATCCAGCTGGCCGTCGCCCAGCATGCGTTCCACATGGGCCAGCCCCAGGGGCTTGGGCGGTTTGAGGCCATGGGTACGAGCGACCAGCTCGGTGGAGCGTTCAGGGCCGAGGTCGCCTGGGTGCGGTTGTGCGATCGGCTTGAAAAAACCGACCTTCAGGCCCGCACGCTCCAGAGTGCGAACCAGCCCGAGACTGATGGATGTCAGACCAACACCAAAGTCCGTGGGAGAAATGAAAAACGTCTGCATACTGGCTTCTCGCTTGAGCAGTGCAAAGGCCGCGGCGAATGTGAACAGCCGGGCGGCCAGAAAAATCCGGGCGTTGTCTAACGCAACGCTTCGGTGCCAAGACTATCGTTATCTGATGACTTCGCACACCAGCCACAGTGAAAGCCCTGACCTGTTTTCCGTTTGCGCTGTTCGGGGTCGAGCACCCAGGCTCGCGATTGCCATGGCGGCTGGTGGCGCAGGTGTTGAGTGTGTCCGCAGGACAACACCGCGATCCAGTGGCCGTCTTCATCCTGTCGAAAATCAATAACCGTCGAGTTTTCCAATTCGGTCCGTCTGTCAGAGTTGCGTTCGCTTTCGGGCGATTGCTTGGTTAAACTTGCCCGTTCTTCAATCTTAAGCAAAGGTCTTGCCCCATGCCGATCGCCGCCAATAAGGCTGTCTCCATTGACTATACCCTGACCAACGACGCTGGTGAGGTCATCGACAGCTCTTCCGGCGGCGCACCGCTGGTCTATCTGCATGGCGCCGGTAACATCATCCCGGGCCTGGAAAAGGCACTGGTCGGCAAGGACGTCGGTGACGAACTGAAAGTCGCCATCGAACCTGAAGACGCCTACGGTGAATACTCCGCCGAGCTGGTCAGTACCCTGAGCCGCAGCATGTTCGAAGGTGTCGACGAACTGGAAGTCGGTATGCAGTTCCACGCTTCCGGTCCTGACGGCAGCATGCAGATCGTCACCATTCGCGACCTGGATGGCGACGATGTCACCGTTGACGGCAACCACCCGCTGGCTGGCCAGCGCCTGAACTTTGAAGTCAAGGTCGTCAAGATCCGTGATGCCAGCCAGGAAGAACTGGCTCATGGCCACATTCATGGCGAAGGCGGTCATCACCACTGATTTGTGCTGCTAAGCTCAGGTGACTGACAAAGGCGCTCTGGCTTTCTGCGATGACGACTTTCGTGACGCAGTCTGCCAGAGCGCCTTTTTAGTTCGCCTGGGTTGCAAGGGGGGGATTTCATGAGTGCTTTTCACGACATCACACTGAAGGCGCTGAACGGGCAGGAACTGCCGCTGTCGCCTCTCAAGGACAAAGTGGTTCTGGTCGTCAACGTGGCCTCGAAATGTGGGCTGACGCCACAGTACGCAACGCTTGAAAGCCTTTACCAGCAATACAAGGACAAGGGGTTCAGCATTCTTGGGCTGCCGTGCAATCAGTTTGCCGGGCAGGAGCCGGGGACCGAGCAGGAAATCCAGGCGTTCTGCGAACTCAATTATGGCGTGACCTTTCCACTGGGCGAAAAGCTTGAGGTCAACGGGGCGCAACGCCATCCGTTGTACCGTTTGCTGGCCGGTGAAGGGGCCGAGTTTCCGGGGGATATCACCTGGAACTTCGAGAAGTTTCTCGTGGGGCGCAACGGTGGCGTGATCGCCCGTTTTTCACCCCGCATGGCACCGGACGATCCTGTCGTCATCCAGGCTATCGAGAAGGCACTGGCTTCCTGACGGTGTCTGCCGGGCAGCATCACGCTTGCCCGGTGCTCAGTTCGAGAGGGACTTGGCGGTCTGGCTTTCGGGTTGATCCTCGTTGGCCGGGCAGGCGCTGAACAACTGCTGCTCGAACTGATCGATGATCGCCGGCCAGCCCTGACGGCTGGCATGCTTGCGGGCATTCAGACGTACCCGGCGCAGGGCTTCGCTGTCTTCCAGCAACCAGCGCGCCGCATCGATGAACGCTTCTTCGTCGCCGGGCATTGCCAGTGCGCCATTATGGCCATGGCGAATATGCTGCCCGGCCGCCGCCTCATCATAAGCGACCACGCCAAGCCCGGACGCCAGGGCTTCCAGGACGACATTGCCGAAGGTCTCGGTCAGGCTTGGGAACAGAAACAGATCGCCGGAGGCGTAATGCGCGGCCAGTTCTTCGCCGCGTTGGGTGCCGCAGAAGATGGCATCGGGTATCTGCTGTTCCAGCGTGGCGCGTTGCGGCCCGTCACCGACGATGATCAGTTTCAGGTTCCGTCGCGGGTAACTCTCCTTCAGCGCTTCAAAGCTGACCTTGAGCAGGGCCAGGTTCTTTTCCGGTGCCAGCCTGCCGACATGCAGAACGGCCGTATCGCCCACTTGCAGCCCCCAGCGCTCACGCAGCGCCTGCGAGCGTCGGGAAGGGTGAAACAACTGGCTGTCCACCCCGCGAGACAACAGCTCGATCCGCTCGAAGCCACGTCGCTCCAGCTCCACCTTCTGGCTGATGCTGGGCACGAGGGTTACGCGTGAGCGATTGTGGAACCAGCGTAAATAGTGCGTCAGCAGACGGGTAATGAACCCCATGCCGTATTGGTGCGTGTATTGCGGGAAGTTGGTATGAAAGCCACTGATCACCGCAATGCCCAGCCGCCTGGCTGCCCGCAGTGCAGAAAGCCCCAGAGGCCCTTCTGTGGCGATATACAACACATCCGGCCGCCGACGCTGCCAGCGCCGTAGCAGTTTGTGCATGGACGACTGACCCCATTGCAGCCCCGGATAACCCGGTATCGGCCAGCCCCGGCACAGCATCAGATCGTCTGCTGGCGTAAAGCCCACATCCTCGCCCTGACGCGGCCGGATCAATTCGACCCGATGCCCACGCAAACGCAACCCGTCGCACAGCCGCCCCAGCGTATTGGCGACGCCATTGATCTCGGGAGTGAAGGTCTCGGTGATAAGCGTGACATGCAGAATTTTGCTCATTGGGCCAGTCTCGACCCGTTGCGTGTCGGTTATGTGGCGGTTGAATGATGGATTTGTGACGGCGCAGTTTTCATCTGATAAGGCTGTCGGTTTTTTCTCTAAGTGTTCGTTGTACTCAAATGAGTATTGAGGCCGAGGGTGTTCTGAATAACGTCAGGCTATCGAACTTCATGATCGATAGGTGAGGGCAAGCAACCGGCAGTACCGGACCTGCCTTTCTGATAGAACACAGTAAGGAAGCATAAAATGAAATTTGACTGTAAAAAGTCGAAGTGGATTCGTTCGGCCTCAGGAATGGTGCTGGTCATTCTGGGATATTCAGAAATGGCTGTGGCGGGCAGTTATCACTCTTCAGTGAATTTACCGACGGTTCATTCGAGAGGTTATCTCTATACAGCTAACGTCCCCTTGCGTGGCGCTCTTCCCTCTGGAACTGCGATAACGAATGTCAGCTGGAACTGGAACGTTACGAGATGGCCACAAGGGTTGGAGGTTTATTTGTGTCATGGGGCAAGCAACTGTCTGGATATTTCTCGGCAACGCACAGGTTCGAGCAGTTTTTTCACCGGGCGACTTGCCAAGCAGAGCTTTTACTACGCAATCAGGATGGGAGCAACAGGGATAGTACCTGTTGCCAGTCACTATGGCCGTGTGACGGTAACTTGGTGAAATAAATGATAATCCCCTTCGTTATCCAGGCGGGTAACGAAGGGGATTAAATATCACCAATTCGCCATGTCGCGAAATCTTTTTGGCAGGTTGTCATTGAAGTCCAGGATTTGCTCCAGAATTTTCGCGGGCGGGGTGCCCTTGATCAGTTCTGACTGGTACAAATGAGATCGTTCTTTTTGCATCAATGCCAAAGTTTTTTCAAAGTATGAGGTTGTTTCTCGGGTTACGACTTCACCCGTGGCGCAGTAACGAATAGTGGGGTAGTCGGTAAGGTCAACACCTTCACCGTTGAGCGAGTTGTAAGCATATTCATAAGCCAGCCTTTGTGCTTCAGCTTGATCGCTGTTGGCCGTTTTGAGTAATACAGGCCTCAGTGCTGACCCGTTGAGGCACTGTTTTTCTTCCTCATGGTTAACTGTTGTCCCCTGCACGGCATTCAACGCTTGCTTGAACGACATGTCATTCTCTGGCAGCGCGACTGGATTAACTTTTGATCGCGGGCCCAGGCAAGTGACGTTTATAAAAGGCGAATAGGTATAAGTTCGCATTGATTGAAACCTCGCCGATTCAGATTGCATTCTGTTTGAGTTAACGATTCTGTTGACCTGCAACTCTCTCCAATGCTGCAGGTTTGGGTTCAAAATCTTTATCGTTGATGGCTGACGTTCTTTGTTCCGGACTCATGTTCTGCAGAAAGAACGTGGAGCGTGGTTGTATCAGACGGGTCAATGTCGCGGCTGCGGGTATCAGTGCGGTTCCGGGGCCGGATGCGGGTTTGGTAACGTCATTCAGTACCTGGGCAAAACGGCTTGAACGCGGCTCTGGCATTTTTTCGAGTGCAGCAGGTTTGTAGAAGCCTTGTGCAGTGGCCATTTTTGTTTTTATTTCCATGATGCTATCTCCTGTGTGTTTGTTGCAGGAGAGCAAGGAGGGTGCCAGTTTTTATATCTTCTTTTTATGGGGTTGCAATGTTTAGTGTTTGCAGGGGATTTATAAGTGTCCTACGTAATACTCCTACAGATTGATTTTTATAAGAGTGTTGGCAATGTTTTGCCTATGGCGGTAATGTATTGCCATGGAGGTTTTTTGGATAAAAAGAAAGTTATTAATATTGCGTAAGATGTTTCTCTTGAGGCTGTAATACCTTTTTAGAGCATACCTCGTAGGACCGGATTTATCCGGGAAGGCATGGTTCCTGACACGGCACATTCTTGTTGAATGTACCGCTTCTTCGCGAATGAATTCGCTCCTACGGGGCGGGGTGAGGGGTTAGCCGCGCTCCTTTACCCAGAACAATGTCGCTCCCGCCACGGCTGCCGGCATCATCAGGATGTTGAGCATCGGCACCAGCAAGGCCAGATATACGATTCCGCCGAAGCTCAGGCTCTGCCAGCGTTTGCTTTTCAGCCAGGCGAGCATGTCCTGCCAGCTCATCTTGTGGTTATCCGCCGGGTAGTCGATGTCCTTCACAAGCGTCATAAGTTGGCCGAAAGCCACGGAATCCGTGACCCTTTCCCAAGGGATCAGGTCGAAATGTATCAGTTGAATGTTGCTGTCAAAAAGGTTTTTCTGTGGCGACCAATCGTCTTGGTCATTGCCACTGGGGCGGACTTTTGATGAATGCCATTAGGCGGACTGACCTCGGGCAGTCACGACGACGTACTCGATACGACATCACTTTCCAAATGATCACAACCTCGATCCATCAATGATTGTGTTCGACATCTAAAGTTGACTTTAATGATTATGATCGTAATCATTTGCCTCTTGGTTTCATGACCCAGAGGCCGCGCCATGCGCAAAGCTGTACCAGAAGATATCGGCGATGACTCAGGTGATCATCTGGGCTTGGCTACGGATCATTCGTTGACCGACGAGGAAGGGCAGGGGCGTCCTTGTGGTGCGGGGGAGGCGCCACCACCTCCTGAAGACCTCGTTTCCATCACCGGGCATCCGCCGTTTAGGTGGCGAGGACTTATGCTTGAGCAGTGATGCAAGGTGGTGGCTGTGGACACCTAGTCTACGAAGCCTGCTTCCCCAGGATTCGTTCCCTGCAAACACTGAGCACTTCATCTGCCAAGGGTGAATCGTCTGGGCAGGCGCGTGAAAGCACAAGTGCGCCGAGCACGTGAGCGAAGGTGTCGATGATGTCTGCTCGGTCAACCTGGCTCCCCTTCGCCTCGCATTGTGTAGTCAACGCTGCCAGCAGATCCTCGAATCCTGCGGCATACACCTTCTTGATCTCCTCGGGCTGCCGTGCTGCATCTCCACCCAGGGCAGCCATCGTGCAACCTGATCCCTTTTCATCTCGATGCCTACGCGACAGGTAAATATCAACGAACTCCTGCAGGTCAACACCTTTGGCGAGTTCGACTGTCTTTGCGATTCCGCAGGCTGCTGATTCCTCCATCAGATCCGCCTTGGACTTGAAGTGCTTGTAGAACCCGCCGTGGGTAAAGCCGGCAGCACCCATGAGATCTGCAACACCGACCCCGTCGTAGCCGCGCTCACGGAATAGCGCGGAGGAGGTCTCCACGATGTGGGCCCGATTAGCTTGGGCCTGGGCCTTTGTGACCTTCATTTCTCTGCTCTCTCTGCTCTCTCTGCTATCAAGGCAACGAATATCTTACATTGATTATGTTCATCATCAAAGGTGTTGACCTTATTGATTGTGATCATCATCATTGAGTCGAATCTTCCACTGAGAGAGCAAAACGTCGTGAGCTATACCCATCTGACCGTTCCGACCCGCACAGTTGAAGTAGGCGGCGACACCTTCACCTACCGTCGCTGGGGTAATGTTTCTGGTGTGCCCTTGGTCTTCATCGCCCACTTCCGTGGCGGGCTCGATCACTGGGATCCGATCATCACTGACGGCCTGTCTGCGGGTCGTGAAGTAATCCTACTGAACGGTAGAGGTGTGGCTTCGTCGTCGGGTACTCCGGCCACGACCATTGAGCAAATGGCGGATGACATTGCAACTGCCATCAAGGCCCTGGGGCTGACCCAGGTCGACCTGCTGGGCTTCTCCATCGGTGGTCTGCAGGTACAGGAGGTGGCCCTGCGTCACCCTGAGTTGGTGCGCAAGCTTTTGCTGCTAGGCACGGGGCTACGCGGTGGTGATCCAGCCATGGCGGAGGGTGTGAGAGAGGCCGCGTCGAACCCCGTTCCTACCATCGAAAACTTCCTGTTCCTCTTCTTTGGTCGCTCTGAAGCTGCCAAGAAAGCGGGCCTGGCTTTCTGGGAACGCCGCAACCAACGTGCCGATCAGGACACCCCAAGCTCCATTGATGTTGCAATGGCTCAGGGCGCTGCTTTTGCAGCTTATGTCCAGTCCGCGCAGGGCGAGAATCGCTTCTCCTACCTCAACGAACTCAGGCAGCCCACCTTGGTCGTCAATGGCGTCGACGACGTCATGATCCCTTCGATCAATTCGTGGAACCTGGTGCAGAACATTCCAAATGCCCAATTGGTGATCTACCCCGACTCCGGTCACGCCGCTCACTTCCAGTACCCCGAGCTCTTCCTGAAACACGCTCTCCAATTCTTGGAAGAGTAAGGCCATTCCTGCCTGGGCTGTTGGGGATGCGGAAGCGTCTTCAACAGCCGCGTGTTTGAAACCTAGTTCGTAGTATCGGAATGTTGAGAATGACTGAGAAGACCGTTTTTGAGACTTACCCCCTCGGGGCAATCACCCTTTCCAACCGTATCGTGATGGCGCCGTTGACGCGTAACCGTGCGGAGAAAGGCCTGCTGCCGAGCAAGTTCGCCGCCACCTACTACAGCCAGCGCGCTTCCGCTGGGTTGGTGATCACTGAAGCAACCCAGATATCTAAGCAGGCCCAGGGCTACCAAAACACCCCCGGCATCTTCACCCAAGAACAAGTGAACGCTTGGCGCGAAGTGACGGATGCCGTCCATGCTGAGGGTGGTCGCATCTTCCTTCAGATCTGGCATGTCGGTCGGATTTCCCATGTCGACTTCCATGACGGTCAGCCTCCCGTGGCGCCCTCTGCAATTCGAGCGGCCACCCAAGTCACGGTCAACAATGCTCGCGTCGATACTTCCGAGCCTCGAGCTCTCGATATCGAAGAGATTCCAGGCATCGTTGAAGACTTCCGTAAGGCGGCAGCGAACGCCATCAGTGCCGGCTTTGACGGTGTTGAGATCCATGCAGCCAATGGCTACTTGCTCGACCAATTCCTGAAAGACGGCGCGAACAAGCGAACCGACGAGTACGGTGGTTCGGTGGCCAATCGCGCACGCCTTACTCTCGAGGTTGCACAGGCGATTGCTCAAGAAATCGGTGCCGAGCGCACAGGTATCCGCATTTCGCCCGTTTCCCCAGTCAATGACGCTGTGAGCTCGGCTGCTCAAGAGCAATTTGAATACCTGGTCGATAAGCTCAATGACCTTGGCCTCGTCTACCTTCACGTGGTTGAAGGTGTCACAGGCGGGCCACGCGATGCGACGCCATTCAATTACGCAGCCCTGCGTCAGCGTTTCACCAACACGGTGATCGCCAACAATGGCTATGACCTCGGTCTCGCTGAAACGCAGCTCGCAACCGGACAAGCAGATTTGTTCGCGATTGGCCGCGCGTTCATTGCAAACCCAGATCTGGTCAATCGACTGAAGTCCGGAGCCGATCTGGCGAGCATCAATCCCGCCACCATCTACGGCGGCGGTGAGGAAGGCTACATCGATTACCCATCGCTCGAGCGCGCTTGATCCAAGCAGCCGCTAGCGAATCTATTTCCATTTAGAGAGCTCCCATATGAACCAGTCCGTCGACTCTGAACTCAAGTACATCGCTGCAACCAATAAGACCATTCAGATCGATGGTGTGGCCTTCGCGTACCGTGAACTCGGGCGCAAAGGTGGCGTTCCCCTCGTTCTGTTGAACCACTGGGGAGCCGTTCTCGATAGCTACGATCCTCGAATTGTCGATGAGCTGGCCAAGCATCACCATGTGATCGCCACGGACTATCGCGGCGTTGGTTTATCTGGTGGTGTTGCGCCGCTGACCGTCGCAGAAATGGCCCGCGATTCCGTTGCCTTGATCAAGGCGCTGGGCTTCGACAAGGTCGACCTTTTCGGCTTCTCGTTGGGTGGCTTTGTTGCACAAGAGATCGCGGTCACCCAGCCTGGCCTGGTGCGCAAGCTGATCCTGACCGGCACCGGCCCTGCCGGTGGTAAGAACATTGATCAGGTCGCGGTGGTTTCCATGCCGCTGATGCAGAAGGCGATGTCCGAAGGGATCGATCCGAAGACCTACCTCTTCTTCACTTCGAGCGAGGCGAGTCAGCAGGCTGCCAGCGCTTTCCTGAAGGCCCTGCTTGAGCGGCAAGCCGACCGGGATATTCCGTCCACCCAAGAGATTTTCGGGCGTCAACTTCAGGCCATCCAGGCCTGGGGGCAACAAGCTCCGCAGGACTTGTCTAGCCTGAATATTCCGGTGCTTATCGCCAACGGTGACCAGGACATCATGGTGCCTTCTGAGCTGAGCTTCGACATGGCAGAGCGTATCTCCGGCTCTACGCTGGTTATTTACGAAGATGCAGGGCACGGCGGAATTTTCCAGAACCACGCTGACTTCGCCTCCAAGGCTCTCGCATTTCTTGCTAGCTGAACTTTCCATGTGCATGTGAAGAAGAGTGGGGTGATGCCCGCTTTTCTCACTGAAGGAGGTACTCATGACTTTCAAAGCGTTGCTTCTAACGAAAGAAGGTGAAACCGTTTCGTCGAATGTGGTGGATTTCTCCGAAGGCGATCTAATGCCTGGGGACGTCACCGTCGATGTGGAATTCTCCACGGTGAACTACAAAGATGCGATGGCACTCACCGGTCGCGGTGGTGTGGTGCGTAGCTACCCCTTGATCCCAGGTATCGACTTTGCCGGTACTGTCAGCGAGTCGAGCAACCCGGAGTTCAAAGTAGGTGATCGAGTGCTCGCAAACGGCTGGGAACTGAGCCAGAGCCACCATGGTGGTTTTGCTCAGAAGGCCCGTGTGAAAGGCGAGTGGCTGGTCAAAATCCCGGATGAGTTCAGCACCCAGGATGCCATGGCTATCGGAACCGCAGGCTACACCGCGATGCTGAGCGTGCTGGCACTTGAGCACGGCGGGCTGACTCCTGAGCATGGCGATATTTTGGTGACTGGGGCCAACGGTGGTGCTGGCTCTATCGCTATCGCGCTGCTGTCGAAGCTCGGCTATCGAGTGATCGCTTCAACGGGTCGTCTCAGCGAGTCGGACTATCTGAAGTCTCTCGGTGCAGCAGAGGTTTTCGACCGTCATACGCTGTCTGAGGCAGGTCGTCCAATCGGGGCAGAGCGTTGGGCTGGTGCGATTGATTCGGTTGGCAGTCACACCCTGGCCAACGTACTGGCTCAAACAAAGTATCGCGGTGTGGTCGCCGCCTTTGGCTTGGCTCAAGGAGCTGATCTTCCTGGATCGGTGCTGCCCTTCATCCTGCGTAACGTGACGCTCGCCGGTATTGACTCGGTGAATGCACCGCGTGAAGTGCGTCTTGAGGCTTGGTCTCGCCTTGCTCGCGACCTCGATCTGGGCAAACTGGGTCAGACCGTCCAACCCGTTGGGTTGGCTGATGTGCCGCGTGTTGTTCGCGAGCTATTCGAAGGGAAGGTGCGTGGACGTACCGTGGTCAACGTGAACGAGTGACACCACAACTGCCAGGAGTCGGATAAATGAGTCAGCCAACTGCAATCGTGTTTGGTGTGGGCACTACTCGAGGCGTGGGCGGAGCAGTCTGTAAGCGTTTCGCTCAAGAGGGTTATCACGTCATCGTCACGGGACGCACCCTGGGAAAAATCGAAGAAGTCGTTGCAGACATCTTGGGCTCTGGCATCGGTAGCGCTGAAGCCTTGCAGACTGATGTCACCGTAGAGGAGCAAGTCATCGCAGCGTTCGATCTTGCGATGTCTCCAGACGTGGGGCGAGCCCCTGCCGACGTCGTGGTCTTCAACGCAGGCAATAACGCCCTCATCGACTTCACCCAGCTCACGGCCAGCCAGTTCGAAGACTTTTGGCGCGTAGGCTGCTACTCCGGCTTCCTCGTTGGCAGGGAGGCTGCCAGGAGGTTGGTTCCTCTGGGCCGAGGCACCGTGATTTTTACCGGCGCTTCTGGAAGCTTGAGGGGCAAGCCCGGCTTTGCCCACTTTGCCGCCGCCAAGGCTGGTTTGCGGATGATCTCCCAGAGCATGGCACGTGAGTACGGGCCTAAAGGTATTCATGTTGCTCATGTCGTGATTGATGGCGGCATCCTGGGAGACCGACTGCAAAAGGCTGCCCCGGCCAGGGTGGAGAGCATAGGTGCAGAAGGGCTGTTGGGGTACGAGGCAATTGCCGAGAACTATTGGACGCTGCATCGCCAGCCCCGCTCCGCCAGGACACAAGAGCTCGATCTTAGGCCGTATAAAGAAGTTTGGTGATTGCCTGAAAGCAGGCCTACATTTTGGAATTTTGAAGACATGAAAGCGTTTCTGATTGATCGCTACGGCAAAGACGTCGCTGGTGATGTCACTGAAGCTCCAGAGCCCCATGTTGGTGATTTCGACGTTCTGGTTGAGACCCATGCGGCAAGCGTCAACGTTCTTGATCTGAAGATCAGAAAGGGCGAGTTCAAGCTGATCCTGCCCTTCAGCATGCCATTGATCTTGGGTAACGATGTCGCTGGTACAGTGAAGCGAGTGGGTGCGAAAGTCAGTCGCTTTCGGGCAGGGGATGCAGTCTACGCGCGCGTGGATCAAGCGCGCATGGGCGGCTTCGCAGAGTTCGTGGCAGTCAGCGAATCGTCTGTCGCTCTCAAGCCTGGCAACGTGAGTATGGAGCAAGCAGCCTCGCTTCCACTGGTAGCTCTCACCGCGTGGCAGGCTTTGGCGGATGTGGCCAAGGTTCAGCCAGGACAGAAGGTTTTGATACATGCTGGCTCAGGTGGTGTCGGTAGTATCGCCATTCAAATCGCCAAGTACCTGGGAGCATTTGTCGCCACCACCACTAGCACCGCTAACGTAGAGTGGGTTAAGGCATTGGGTGCGGATGTGGTGATCGACTACAGGACACAACCGTTCGAGTCGCAACTGAGTGATTACGATGTTGTGCTCAGTGGCCAGGGTGGTGAGGTGCTGAAGAAATCGCTCATGGTGCTGAAGCCAGGTGGTCTGCTGATCTCTATCTCCGGCCCACCTACCCCAGAGTTCGCAGAGCAGCTTGGCCTCTCTTGGCCGTTCAAACAGGTAGTTCGCCTGATCAGCAGAGGGATCAGAAAAAAGGCTGAGCAGAAAGGTGTGAGCTACAAGTTTCTGTTCATGAAGGAGAACGGTGAGCAACTGGCTGAGCTTGCCAAGCTCGTTGAAACTGGTGTTATCAAACCCGTGATTGATCGGATCTTTCCGTTCGAGTCGACACGTGATGCTATGGCATACGTCGCGGAAGGCAGGGCCAAAGGTAAGGTCGTCGTAACGGTGAAGTGACCACCTGGGCCAAGAGGGGAGCGAATGCTCCCCTTTTTTATGCCTGTGTTATAGCCCAGTCAGTAATCCACAATTGATACCAGCCTCATTCGCTACTTGGCAGTTAAGAAGCACAGGAAGGCTGTTGCCAAGGCTGTGAGAAGCACAACTCCGAGCACTGTATACGGTGGCAGGGGAAGAAGGTTGCCGCAGGTGATGGCCAGTGCAGCGCAACCCATTTGCATGAAGCCCAGCAACGCTGAGGCGGCTCCAGCTTGCTTGCCAAACGGATGCAGAGCGATAGCAGTGCCGAGGGGGTTAAACAGCCCCATACCGAGAAGAAAAATACTCAGCGCGAAGCAGAAGAATTTGAAGTTCGTTGGCCCCAACAGCATCAGCACGCTGGCAACCAGCGCGACAACCAGGCCGATGCGGGTGGCTGTCATTTGGCCCCAGCGGTTGGCCACTCGGGGAGCTATCAAACCTGAGGTGAAAACGATGACCACCGTCGTCGCGAAAAAAACTCCGAACTGCAGCGATGACAACCCGAATCCTGTAAGCAAAATTGCCGGTGCCATGGAGAAGAACGCGTACAGTGCGCCGATCACCAAGCTTACTGCCAAGGCTGGGGACATCAGCCTTCTGTCGTTGATCAGGGCTATGTAGCTGCGAAAGACAGCTCCCACAGATAGCGGTGAGCGCCTGTCTGGCAAATGCGTTTCTCCCAGGCGCATGCTGTAAATCAACGCAAGTGCCAACCCCACTGTCGCAATGATGATGAACAGGGCTCGCCATCCCAGAGCATCACTCAAAATGCCGCCTATCAACGGAGAAAAGCCTGGAGCAGCAGCCATGGCGACCATGGTCAGAGATAGCGCTCGTGCTAGCTCTTCGCCGTCATAAAGGTCACGAGCTATGGCGCGAGATAGAACCGCTGTAGCGCACACGCCTAGGGCCTGAATGCTTCGCCCAGCGATGAGTGCAGGCAGCGAGTCAGCCAGTGCGCACACGATGCTTCCGAGCATGAATATGGCTAATCCGGATACCACTAGGCGCTGCCGCCCAAAGCGATCCGACAGAGGCCCAACTACCAACTGCCCCAGTCCGAACACCAGGAAGAAACTACTCAGGGTGCCACTCAGTTGGCCTATGGATACTCCTAGGTCACGTGCCATGGATGGGAAAGAAGGCAGGATGATGTTCGTTGCCAAAGCCCCCATCGCTGCTAGCGCGGCCAGGAGCAAAACAGTCCCCGTGTGCATTGTCGAGATGTCCGAGGCTGGAAGCGAGCCTTCGGATTTCATAACTGTTACCTGCGGCATTTTGTCGTCGCCCATGCGCTGTCTATCTCGAAGTAATGAATTTGGTGCCGGCGCCAAGGCGGCGTTCAACACTGTCCATGAGTGCGATGTTCGTGCCTGCCGCCGGTGCTCTACCACCGGCGTTAAACGTTTCCGTGCTTTGCTTTGAGGCTTTCTTGAGGGAGCTACGAACGCCTGGATGCCTCGGCGGCGGAAGCATGGATGCTCACTGCGAGGCTGGAGCAGCCCGAGCCATGAAGGGCTTGCTACGAACCTTTTGCTAGATTATTGTATCTGCAACATTTGCATATACAATTATTTGGATGAAGGTAGGCGATGAGAGGACTCGATGAATGTGCCCGCTGGCTTGCTGAGGAGGAGGCGGTTCGAGCTCGCCTCCAACCTCCTGGCGTTGCATCCGCCGAGCAGCTCGCGAGCCATTCCGGCATGGAGATGTTCAGCGCGATTTTCGATGGCGTGCTCCCACAGCCTCCAATGGGAGACACCCTTGATTTCATACCAATACGGATGAGCTCTGGGGAGGCCGTCTTCCAGGGTCGCCCCCAGTTAAGGCACTACAACCCCATGGGTACGGTTCATGGCGGTTGGTATGCGGCAATGCTCGACTCGGCAGTTGGCTGTGCGATCCATACCAAACTGCCGGCAGGGAAGGTTTATACGACCCTAGAGCTCAAGGTGAATATGGTTCGAGCCCTGACTGCAGATGTCTCGGTAGTGCGGGCCGAAGGAAAAGTCATACAGGTAGGGCGGCAAGTTGCTCTAGCAGAGGGGCGAATTGTTGGCCCTGACGGCAAGCTTTACGCGCACGCTACTACGACGTGCTTGGTATTCGACCACCGCCCCTGAGGTGTTTTGGGCTCAGTCTCGCAGCTTGTTATTGTTTTGGAGTTTTATATGAAATACGTAGCATTTGGAAATACAGGCCTTCGGCTGTCTCAAGTAGCTCTTGGCACCGGTAACTTCGGCACTGGCTGGGGGCATGGAGCAGATGCTGAGGTTAGCAAAGACCTCTTCAATGCCTACGCTGAGGCAGGCGGCAATTTTATTGATACCGCTGACATCTACCAGTTCGGGCAGTCTGAGCAACTGTTAGGCGATTTGTTGAAAGGCCGTAGAGAAGACTTTGTCTTGGCCACAAAATATACAAATGGTGCTGAACCAAACGCAAATCGTCTGGTTACAGGGAATAGTCGTAAGGCTATGGTGGCCTCGGTTGAGGCGAGTTTGAAGCGTCTTGGCACAGATCGCATCGACATGTTCTGGGTGCATCATCCGGACGGCATTACCGCCCTAGATGAAATCCTGCGTGGTCTTGATGATCTCGCTCGGGCCGGCAAGATCCTGTACGCAGGCCTGTCGAACTTCTCTGCATGGCAACTCTCCAGGGCTGTGACGATTGCTGAACTGACCCGCTCCCTCCCGATTGCTGCGGTTCAATTCGAGCACAGCCTAGTGCACCGCGAGCCTGAGGCGGATATTTTCCAAGCAGCCCACGCATTCAACTTGGGCATGGTGACCTGGTCGCCTCTGGGCGGTGGATTGCTCACCGGCAAATACCGTAAAGGCGAGACTGGGCGAGCTGAAGCGCTGGGTGGGAAGGTTTTCCAGGCAGAGAACTCTGTCCAGAGAACGCAGGTGCTGGACACAGTGATCAAGATCGCCGATGAGCTTGGCACCACCCCAACTCGGGTAGCACTCGCTTGGGCCGGTACTCACGGATCCGTACCCATCATTGGGCCACGGTCGCTGTCGCACATGGCTGACAACCTTGGCGCTCTGAGTCTGGAAATGACGCCGGAGCAAATTGATCGCTTGGATATCGTCAGCAGTCTGTACCCTTCCGCTCCACCACGGACTCCAATCGTTTGGGGTGGTAAGTAGTACAGCATCCTCTGTCCCTATTTGAGCGCACCGGTCGGCTGTTGCTTGTTGGAGAGGGTTTTCTAGGATATTTTTGCATATACAACTGTTGCAGGTGCAAATTTGTTCCATGGAAATCATCCGCAAGCCTCAGGGCTGTACCAACCTGAAACTTAGGCAACTGACTCGAATGGTGACTCGCCATTACGATAGCTACGTAGCTGCCACGGGTTTAAAAAATACCCAATATGCACTGCTGTCTCATGTCGTGAGGCTGGGGCCTATCCGGCCAGGTGATCTCGCTAAACGCATGCAAATGGATGCGTCGACGCTGACTCGCAATACGCAGTCATTAGTTGCACATGGATGGATTGAAATCCAACCGGGAAGGGATGCCCGCAGCCGTGTTGTTGTTAGCACTCAGGCTGGCCGTGAAAAGCAAGCAGAAGGTCAACAAGCCTGGAAGAAGGCTCAAAATGCTCTTAACGACAAGCTCGGGCTAGAGACTGTCGTCACTTTGCATGAACTATTAGATTTCGGCATCCAGTGCCTCGATGACGGCGAAATTTCTGAAGATTAATTCGTTGGTTGGATATTGGGTGCATTCCTATTAATAAATTTTGCCATGAGGTAATCGAATGCTTATGCAAGTTTTAAGGGATACCCAAGCCCCTGGCCGACTCTTCCAACAGGGTGCCCGAGTAGACATTCATGAGGAATGTGGCAGTTACTTCGTAGCTGCTGACCCCGAAAGTTACACCCTCTCGTGTGAAGTGCCTAGGTTTTGTACGAAAAGTCGGTGCGAGTAGAATTGCCGCCATGATTGGCTGGAGGCCCGCATGGCAAGGCGCTACGAACTCTCTGACGCATCGTGGGAATTGATCAAGGATCTGGTTTCTCCAGAGCAGAAAATGGGTCGTCCACGCAGCTATGATCGGCTGGTGCTCCACGGAATCCTTTGGATCCTCTGCTCGGGCGCTGCCTGGCGTGATCTACCGGAACGCTTTGGGCCTTGGTCAACGGTGTATCAGCGTTTTCGTGACTGGCGCGACGACGGTGCGTTCGACCGGATGCTGGAGCGCTTGCACATCCGTTTGAACCGGGAGGGACTGATCGATCTGGACACCTGGATGATCGACTCCACTGCGGTACGTGCAACCCGAGCCTCTTCAGGTGCCGGGAAAAAGGGGGTCTGAAGAACCGCTAGATCATGCGTTGGGACGTAGTCGAGGTGGTCTGACTACCAAGATTCATATGATCTGCGATGCCAATGGCGTTCCATTACGCTTAGTGCTTTCGCCCGGTCAATCCAGCGATATCGCTCATGCCCAGCCGCTGCTGGATCAGGTGCGAATTCCCGGCAAGCCGGGGCGACCACGCAAGCGCAGTCGCTAGTTACTGGCTGACAAAGGCTATGACGCAGAACACCTGCGTCACTACTGCGACAGGTACCGAATGCAGCCGGTGATCCCGCTACGGGCTATGCCGCGCAAGCCTCGGCCAGGCTTGCCTCGACTCTTTGATCGTCCGAAGTATCGGCAGCGGAACATCATTGAACGGATGTTTAGCTGGCTAAAAGAGAACCGCCGAATAGGTACCCGCTACGACAAGCTGGCCAGGAGCTTTGCAGCTATGGTCACGTTGGCCTGCAACCTACGTTGCATGCGGCAGTACTTTTCGTACAAAACCTAGTCGGCTGGGAAAGGGCGCTTCATTCGAGGCTAGCGTGGCGTTTGTGTGACAGCCCCGGCGTCTGCGCTCACACCACCTTCGCGTACCCAGAACAGCGTGGCTCCCGCCACGGCTGCCGGCATCATCAGGATGTTGAGCATCGGCACCAGCAAGGCCAGATATACGATTCCGCCGAAGCTCAGGCTCTGCCAGCGTTTGCTTTTCAGCCAGGCGATCATGTCCTGCCAGCTCATCTTGTGGTTATCCGCCGGGTAGTCGATGTACTGGATGGCCATCATCCAGATCCCGAACAGCAGCCAGAGCGGGGCGGCGATCAGGTTGACCACGGGGATGAAAGACAGGATGAACAGTCCGATCATGCGGGGCAGCATGTAACCCAGCTTGCGTGCCTCGCGGGCCAGGGTACGGGGGATCATGGCGGCCAGTTCGGTCCAGCTGAAATCAGGCGAGGTGTCCTTGCCGCGAATCACGGTCTCGACCTTCTCGGACAGAAAACCGTTGAACGGCGCGGCAATGATGTTGGCGATCATGGTGAAGGTGAAGAACACCATCAGCAGTACCAGCACCACAAACAGGGGCCAGAGGATGTAATTCAGAAAGCTCAGCCAGTGGGGCAGGCTGGGCATGAAGGTATCGACCCAGATGCCGAACTGATGCATGGCCAGGTAGATCAGGCCACCGAACAGCACCAGATTGATGCTCAGCGGCAGAAGAACGAACAGGCGCAGGCCGGGGCTGAGGATCAGTTTCAGGCCTTCGCTCAGGTATTGCGGGCCGGTCAGGGCAGGGGCGGGCATGGCAGCCTCCGGAAAATGGAAAACGCTCGACATTACCGGCTTTGCCGGGCGCTTGAAAGAGGCGTTGGGGGCTCAAGCGTGCCGTTGTCATGTCGATTGCGAATAGAAGTGGCCTATGAGGTGGATTGTGAATCGATATTTCCTTACCCTTCCTCACCCCGATAGGCTTTGCAGCAATTTCGGAGCCTGTCCTTTTTAGCTTTTCATGGAGTCATCAATGAGCGTATTGGTAAACAAACCAGCCCCGGACTTTGACGCAGCGGCCGTACTGGGTGACGGTTCGATCGTCGACAGCTTCAAGCTGTCCTCCCTGCAGGGCAAGTACGTGGTCCTGTTTTTCTGGCCTCTGGACTTTACCTTCGTTTGCCCTTCGGAAATCATTGCCCACAATAACCGTATCGCCAAGTTCCGTGAGCTGGGCGTAGAGGTTGTCGGCGTATCCATCGATTCGCAGTTCACTCACTACGCATGGCGCAGCACGCCGGTCGAGAAAGGCGGTATCGGCGAAGTCGAGTTCACCATGGTGGCCGACGTCAAACACGAAATTACTCGTGCCTATGGCATCGAGCACGACGCAGGCGTTGCCTTGCGTGCTTCGTTCCTGATCGACAAGGCGGGCATCGTTCAGCACCAGGTGGTGAACAACCTGCCACTGGGCCGTGATGTGGACGATATGGTTCGTCTGGTCGAGGCACTGCAGTTCACCGAAGAAAACGGCGAAGTCTGCCCGGCCGGCTGGCGTCCAGGCCAGAAAGGCATGAAGGCTGACGCTCAAGGCGTTGCCGATTACCTGGCGTCCAACGCCAAGAGCTTGTAATACCTGGCTGCGGCTCAGGCCGCAGCTTCAGAATTCTCAGGTCTGCCGAATTACGCGCACTGCTTCAAGTGCCCTGGCAGGCCTTTTCATCCAGCCGTTCCGACCGCGGCAAAAACGGCCGGTCGATAGGAGTGTGTCATGTCCGACGTACGTCATTCCCGAGTGATTATTCTCGGCTCCGGCCCTGCCGGTTACAGCGCTGCGGTCTATGCCGCCCGTGCCAACCTCAAGCCTCTGCTGATCACCGGCATGCAGGCTGGCGGTCAATTGACCACCACCACCGAAGTCGATAACTGGCCGGGCGACCCCCATGGCCTGACCGGCCCTGCGCTGATGGAACGCATGCGTGAACATGCCGAGCGTTTCGAGACAGAAATCGTCTTCGACCACATCAACGCCGTGGATCTGGCCAACAAGCCGTTCAGCCTCACCGGCGACAGCGCGACCTACACCTGTGACGCGCTGATCATCGCTACAGGCGCCAGCGCCCGTTACCTGGGCCTGCCGTCGGAAGAAGCGTTCATGGGCAAGGGCGTTTCCGCTTGCGCGACCTGTGACGGTTTCTTCTATCGCAACCGTGAGGTCGCGGTGGTCGGTGGTGGTAACACCGCTGTGGAAGAAGCGCTGTACCTGGCCAACATCGCCAGCAAGGTGACTCTGGTTCACCGCCGCGAGACGTTCCGCGCCGAGAAGATCCTGATCGACAAGCTGCACGCCCGTGTGGCCGAAGGCAAGATCGAGCTCAAGCTCAACGCGACGCTGGATGAAGTGCTGGGCGACAACATGGGTGTCACCGGTGCGCGCCTGAAGAACAACGACGGCTCCAGCGACGAGCTGAAGGTTGATGGTGTGTTCATCGCGATCGGCCATACGCCGAACACTTCGCTGTTTGAAGGTCAACTGGCGTTGAAAGACGGCTACATGGTTGTGCAGGGCGGCCGTGAAGGCAATGCCACTGCCACCAGCGTGGAAGGTGTGTTTGCGGCGGGCGACGTGGCTGATCACGTGTACCGTCAGGCCATTACCTCGGCCGGTGCGGGCTGCATGGCTGCCCTGGACGTTGAGCGTTACCTGGACGGCCTGGCGAACGCTTCGTTCTGATGCTGTAGGAGCGGATTTATCCGCGAATGGTTCGCGAATGAATTCGCTCCTACCGGAGACACCGCTGTCGCGGCCAAGGACCCTCCCTCGAGATCAATACAATCCTGTGGGAAGGGGCTTGCCCGCGACGGCGGTATCAGCCCTTACGCTTCAACGGCTCACCTTCAAACTTCACGCCCGCCAGACCATGGGCGATCAACGCACGGATATTGCCGTGGTCGTTGCCTTCCGGCGTCGCCTGCACCGAGCGGTAATGCTCACCGAATGCCAGCAGGGCTTCTTCGTCGCTCAGACCTTCCAGCAGGGCCAGGCCCAATGTCTTGCATGAGCCTTCGTTCTGGCCGGCTGCGTTTTCGACGCTGCCATTCTTGAACGCTTGAGGCTGGTAGTCATAACCCGCAGCGATGAACGCCAGGGTATCGGCAAAGGCGTGTTCGCCGCTCTTGAGGCTGGCGCGCAGGGTGTTCAGATCAGTCATGCTTGGTTTCCTTGGCGAACGCGGCTTTCTGCTCGGCGCTGGCTTCTTTCTGGTATTGGGCTTTCCACTCGTTGTACGGCATGCCGTAAACCACTTCGCGGGCATCGTCGAGGCTGACGTCGATCTGCCTCTCGTCGGCAGCGGCCTTGTACCACTTGGACAGGCAGTTGCGGCAGAAACCGGAGAGGTTCATCAGGTCGATGTTCTGGACGTCCTTGCGGCTGTCCAGATGCGCGACCAGTCGGCGAAAGGCGGCGGCTTCAAGTTCGAGGCGTTCTTGCTCGGTCATGATGGGCTCTGTTGCAATGGGCGTTGATGGAGGGCGCTAGCTGTCACTGAGGCAGGTAGCGCAGGACGCTTGAATCACTCGCTGGACATCCCTTTCTTCAGGTGACGACCGCCATTGATGACGATGCTGTTTCCTGTGGTGTAACGGGCTTCCAGCAGATAAAAGACCGCTTCGATCAGAGGCGCAGCCCCTGGCTCGAATTGCAGCAGGGCTTTTTTCAGCGTCTGCTGCCGATAGTCCTCGGTGCTGTCCGGTTTCAGGATCAGCAGCCCCGGCAAGATGGCGTTGACGCGAATGTTTGGGGCATATTTCTCGGCGAACGACAGCACCATGTTTTGCAGCGCGGCCTTGGTGGCGGCGTAGGCAATGTGGCTTTTGCTGCCGCGAGACGAGGTGTCGTCGCAGATGTGGATGATATCGGCCTTTTCCGGTCGGGCCAGGTATTGGCCCAGTGCCTGGTTCAGGTGGTAAGGCGCTTCGACATGGAGCTTGAACATGATGTTCAGGTTTTCCAGGCTGTCGTCCAGCCACAGGGATGCATTGTGGATGATTGCGCGCAGACCACCGTGGTTCGAGGCGATGTACTCGATCAGGGCCAGGCGATCCTGCTCCAGGGTCAAGTCCGCCTGAAATTGCAGGATATCGGGATGAGGTGAGGTTGGCATCAGGGTGCGGCTGGCGCTGATGACGGTATAGCCTGCCTGCGCCAACTGGAGGGCGAGCTCCAGGCCGACTCGCTGGCTGGCACCGGTTACAAGGATCGTCTTATTCATGTAATGCAGTTGGCTTCAAGGGTTTCGTTCAGGAGGCGTGCCCGACTCAAGGGTCCCAGCATAACTGAAGTTTCACCTGGAGTGCGGGCACGCGCTCAAAACCCGAGTTTACATGCCGGTGTCGCTCAATGGCTGCGAACCGGTTTGCCCGATGCATTCGGGGCTGCCGGTTCCGTGTTCAGCCAGTTGGCCAGCAGGCGCGTGGACAGGGGAATGAACAGGTAAACCATCAGCGGCGTCAGGATCAGCGTGCTGAGCATGATGCGTGGCGTCAGCTCCAGATGATCGAGCAGCGGCCCCAGCAGGAAATTGAAGGTCAGGGAGACAGGGAAGAAGGCCAGCCAGATGGCCACGGCCTGTTTCCAGCGTGGAGGGCGCTGGCTGGCGGCACCGAACCAGCCATCGATGCCGCTGACCCGCCGCTCCGACGGCTGGGCAAAAAGCCCGCTTCCACGCACCAACCAGGAGCGTCGAGACGCAGAATGCTCCCAGGCGTGCATGGTTTCGGCATCGGCGAAGCGGAAAATGATCTGGAATTCATCATCCCCGGGAGGGGGAGCCAGGACACCGGAGCCCAGATAACCGGGAAAATCGGTGGCCAATTGTTCGCCTTCATGCAGCCAGGTCAGGAGTTCCTGGTAGCGGCCATGGGCAACGCGGCGTGCAACCATCAAGGTGACGGGATGGGTAGACATTGTGTATCTCCGATAGACGAGTGAGATTCCCGGGTAGGGAAGTCACATGACACGGCTCCGGGGTGGTGGAGGCCTGTCAGCTTCGCTCAAAAAACAAGCAAGGAATGTTCCTGATACACAGGTCACCGTTTGCGTGCGGGCACACTGTCGCCGGGAGGCTTGCGCTGTACAAGTCCTGTTCGTCGGGTTTGAGGGGAGTCGGGGAGTGTGCAGTGAAGCCAGTCAGCGGTGCATGGCGGGGTACAGGCGTTGATGCTGTTTCTGAAGGTAGCGAAGCAGGCGCTCGGCCTCTTCCTTGTTGTCCCGGTTCAGTCGATAGGCACCCATGCCGTTTTCCTTCACACGCTCCAGGGTTCCTTCGATGGCTATAGGCGCGTGGCCGACCGGGTTGAACCAGGCGCTGAAGCGGGCGGGCAGTTTTCGCGGTTTACGGTACTCAAGCAAAACACCCTTGAACGACACTTCATGAATCCAGAGTGAGGTCAGCGAGCCTTTTTCGGTTTCCAGTGCCAGGGGCTCAGGAAGGGCAAAGCGCCAGGGGCGGATCTGCGGGCCTTCCTCATAGATGCTCGGTGTGCCGAGTTCCAGGTGCAGGGCATGGAATTCATCTTCGACCAGGTGCAGGGGGAAATTCATCTGCTGATCCTGGAACTGCGCGTGAATCGTCACCTGTTCATGGGCCGCCAGACGCGTCAGCAGATTCTGGATTTGCACGCCACCGTTGACCATCAGGCTGCGCGTACTGTCACGTACGTTGAGTCTGGGGTTGTGCTGCATGCTCTGGATGAAATCCAGCTCGGCCTGCGTGAGGATGGAGTCGGGCAGCATGATTAACTCTTACGGATTAGTCGGCGACAAGGAGAGAGACACTGAATTCCTTTTTCTGTTCTGACCGCTCGTCACTTTATCCATTTTTCTTTGCAGAAATTTTGCGTGCGCTTTGCAGATAGGCTACGGGGCAAAAACCGGTCTCGGCAGCCGGATCGATGAGGCATAATGTCCGACTCTTTTACTCAGTCACAGGATTTGTCATGAGAGTCGCTATCATTTCCGGTTCAGTCTATGGATCGGCTGAAGAGGTTGCCCGTCATGCAGGCGCGATTCTGCGCGATGCGGGCCATGAAGCCTTGCACAACTCGCGCATCACACTGGCCGAGTTGCAGGCTTTCGAGCCACAGGCCTTGCTGGCCGTGACCTCGACGACTGGCATGGGCGAATTGCCCGACAACATCCTGCCCATTTATTCACAACTGCGTGAAACCCTGCCCTCCTTCCTGAGAGGGCTGCCCGCCGGAGTGATCGGCCTGGGCGATGCCAGTTATGGCGACACCTTCTGTGGCGGCGGCGAGCTGATGCGTGAACTGTTCACCGAACTGGGAGCGGTCGAGGTGCAAGAGATGCTGCGCCTGGACGCCAGTGAAAGTGTCACCCCGGAAAGCGATGCCGAACCCTGGCTGGCAGCGTTCATCAAGCAGTTGGGGTAAAGCGGTTTCTGTGTGTTTTAGATATGTATCAGGCATGGGTACTGAGTTTTTGAGTTCCCATGTTTTGAACATGTATTTAAAACGGGGCGTATAAATTTTAAGTTGTGGTATTTGGTTTTTCTTGTGTGTGGGATTTTGGTTTTTTATTTGTAAGACGAGTCTATTTGTTTCTGTGCGGTCAGGTGTTTCAGTTTTGTGGATCAAGATTTTTTCGAGTTGCCCGATAGCACATTGAGTGTTTTTTATCGTGCGGGTGACCTATGGATGAGAATCTTATACGAGTCAGGGATCGTCTGATTCACTATGAATTGAAAGCGGGCGAGCGCTTCAAGACAGATTCAGGCTTTAAGTATGAAGATGAAGAAGTCCTTCAAAAATTAAGGCAGTATTGGGCGGATGAGACAATCTCCAATGCGGTAAAGCTGCAAGGGTTTGATCTCGATTTGTCGGGGTTTGATCCGCGCAATACCAGTTTCAATGAAATGAAGGGCATCGGTATATTGCTGATGGACTTGGGAATCATTGATCAGGCTACCCGCTCAGGTCTTGACTATGCAGGGGTAGAGTTCGATGCGCAGGGCTATCAGATCAACAAGGACAAAAAAGTCGATGCATTTGAATATCTGTACCATAGCCTGGAATTTCTAAAGGACGGTATCAGACAAGGGCATGGCTACATGAGGGATTCCGTGGTGAAAGTCGATCTTGCCATTACGGTCTTGCTGGCTCTGGAGGAGCGTG
This sequence comes from Pseudomonas sp. NPDC089734, assembly GCF_044748865.1. NCBI lineage: Bacteria > Pseudomonadati > Pseudomonadota > Gammaproteobacteria > Pseudomonadales > Pseudomonadaceae > Pseudomonas > Pseudomonas sp. NPDC089734. The sequence continues at coordinate 146,922 of NZ_JBIVGV010000001.1, forward strand.
CCCAAAAGTCACGAAGCGCTTCCTCTGTCGATACACATATCTGAATGTTGTCGATTCATGGGGCATCCGGTCAATGAAATCTTGACCGGATGCAAAGCACGGTATTGTTCACATCGGGACTGTGACCTTCCCTTTGTAGCTAACGGGGGTTGTGGCCTTGGTATGGTCGAGGATCATTCGGAATGTGCCGGTGCCTAGATTCTTGCTGGGATCAAACTGATTGATGACCACCTTTTCCCAGCGCCCATTCTGTAGCTTCTCTATCGTCGCTGGCAATCTACGCCCTCCTTTGCTTCGCAGCTGTAAGCTGTGTGAGGTTGTGCTGCACTGGACGGTATAGGGGCCATAGATGACTTTGTAGCTTCCCGGTTGAGCTGTACTTTCGTAAAGAGTTCGGGTGACTTTCAAGCAGGGGACTTGTCCTGTTCGGAGTTGTCCATCTTGAGCAAGTACGACATGGGGGGTGTGTGATACACACAAGGCGAGAAGGAGTATTGCTATTCTTTTGTTCATGAACAAATCCAGATGTATTGTTCTTGGTTTTTGGTAGTTATGGGGTCCAAAACCGTTTCGGGAAAAATGAACCCTTTATGCTGAATGGGTGAAAATCTTTTAAACATGATTTTCAGATTTTTGCATCTTTTGTTTTTGTCGTGCGAGTGAGGTGGGGGTGTGGGAGTTATGTTTTTATCGTGTAGGAGATGTATTGATTTTTCTTTGGCTATTAATTAATGCTCAGTTACTCCGATACTCAAGAGGTGCGTATTCGATGAGTCAGGAGTATCAACATGCCAAGGTCGATTCATGGCGACTTGCCCCAGATCGTTGTAAGAACACCTCCCGTAAAAACCAGCCGCAATAAGAAATCACCACAGCTCAGGGAAATCCTGCGTGAAGCCGGCAGCACGAACTCTGGTGCGCTTAACATGCTGGCGATGGAGAAGAAAAAGATGAAGCCACTTTTCAGGGGCTTCAATCCTGAGCTGATCACACCCAAGCAACTGTCCAGAGCGGGCATGAAGTTGTACAGCGGCGGGTTTATCGATAATCACACCGCCGAACTCTTGAGCCGTGCGGGTGACGAGTTCGATGAAAAAGGCGAAGTCCGGAACCCGGACAAGGCCATCAATGCGCTGGAGTTCTTCGCCGGGCGAGTTGCGGCAATGAAGAAAAAGGCCTTGTTGGGTGATCCGTATTCAAAAATGCTGTTGCCTGACTACATCAAGGTCATTCACGTCATCCAGAACCTGCACACCTTCGCCAGCACCGGGACCAGCGCGGAAATGATGAAGATCAACGAGGCTGAGAAAAAGAGCAAAGCCGCCGCGAATGCGAAGTCTGTTCAGTGAAGCGCGCCATTGGGCGGTAACTGATTCAGCCTCTCGGTCAGTTTCAGGCGTTGTATGGGATCGTGGCTCAGCAGCAATGCCCGCTCCAGGTCGAAGCGTTCGGCCTGGGGGCATTCGAGGGTCTGATACAGATTGGCCCGGGCCAGATGATCGTTGCTGGTGGCCTGGCCCAGTTCGACGATCCGGTCGGCGTCCTTGAGCGATGCCATGAATTCATCATTGACCAGGTGCAGGTGGCGCAGGTTGCGCGACATGCGTTGCAGCATGTCCAGAGGGCTGGCGCGGGTCATGTGTTCGGCCCGCAAGGTCATGTCCGGCCCGAACTGGCGAATCAGCAGCTCACGGCAGTCCCTGGGGTACAACCTGCGCCCGCTGCAAGGGTCCAGCAGGTGATCGGCACCCGGTACGCGCAGCAGGAAATGGCCGGGAAAGTTCACCCCTTCCAGAACAATGTGCAGACGCCTGGCCAGCTCCATTGCAATCAGCGCCAGTCCCAGCGGCTGACCCTGGCGGCGTTGCACGATCTTGTGTAACAGCGCCGATTCTGGCCGGGGAGGGTTCCAGTCGTCCTGCTGGAAACCCATGTGGTTGAGTTGTCGCAACAAGGGTTGCGCCAGCTCGGCGGTCGGCAATGTCGGCAGCGCAGTATTGAGTTGTCGCTGCAGCAGGTCGAGCTCTTCTGTCATCAGCGACGGCAGAAACTCAGGGTCATGTTCGGCCGAAATCCATAAGGCGGCTTCAAACACTGAAGGTGGCGTGCGTTGCAGGCAGGCCAGGCAGTTTTGACGTGGAGTCATGGGCCACTCCATGTGGACTCGTTCGTTAAAGCGCTCACACCCACGCTCCTTGTAGCCTTGCCTGCGACTTTCGTCCAGCGCCGTTTGCATATGCCTGAGTGGTCGATCGCTTTTTCAGGCAACGCCTATACTCGCAATACAAACAAGAACCGGGGAGCACCCTCCATGTTTGCTCTCATGCAACGGTCGCGTACCGAAGCGCTTCACCTGGTCCATGACCCGCAAGTGGGTCTTAAAGCGGTCATCGCCATTCACAACAGCCGCATGGGGCCAGCATTGGGTGGATGCCGTTATCTGACCTATCCAGATGAAGAGAGCGCCATCGAAGATGCCATTCAACTGGCTAAAAGCATGAGCTACAAGGCTGTCCTCGCGGGCCTGCCGCTGGGGGGCGGAAAAGCCGTGATCATGCAGTCTGTGCATTCCGGCAGTCGCGCCGCCCTTTTTGAAGCCTTTGGCCGGTTCGTCGACACCCTTGAAGGGCGTTACATCACCGCCGTGGACAGCGGCACCTCCAGCGAAGACATGGATTGCGTGGCCATGCATACCCGCCATGTCACCAGCACCAGTGAAGAGGGCGACCCCTCTCCGTACACCGCCATGGGCGTGTTCTCCGGCATTCGCACCACCGCGATAGCCCGTCTGGGCAGTGACAACCTCGAAGGCTTGAGGATCGCGATCCAGGGGCTGGGGCACGTGGGCTATCCCCTGGCCGAACTGCTTCATGCAGCGGGAGCCGACCTGCTGGTCAGCGACCTGGACAGCAGCAAGGTGCAACTGGCGATGGAGCGGTTCGGTGCCCATCCCATCGCCTGTGAAGCCTTGATGAGCACGCCTTGCGACATCCTGGCCCCGTGTGCCCTGGGGTGTGTCCTGAACTGCCAGAGCGTGGCGCAATTGCGTTGCGCTGCCGTGGCCGGTGCCGCCAATAACCAGTTGAGCAGCCTTCAGGTGGCCGACCAGCTGGAGGCCCGCGGCATTCTTTATGCGCCTGACTACGTCATCAATTCCGGCGGCCTGATCCACGTCGCACTCAAACACCGAGGTGAAAATCAGAACGCCATCACCGCGCATCTTTTACGAATCGGACTACGATTGACAGAAGTGTATGCCCACTCTCAGGCGGAAAAGCGCTCACCTGCGCGCGTCGCCGATGCGCTGGCAGAACACTTGTTGAACGTCGGATGACAGCCACCACCCCCGGTGTCGTTCGGCAGGATCTTCGCAGCCAAAAGCCGCGAGTCATGATCATCACGCCTACCCCGCGTGTCAGGAGTCACGAATGTCTAACAAGATCAAGCTTGCGTACACCCGCTACCTGGCCCCCGACGGTCGCTTGACCGGAGAACTTCCCCCTTGGGCCGACGATTTCAACCTGTTGACCCGCCTCTACCGGCAAATGGTGCTGACCCGCCTTTTCGACCAGAAAGCCGTGGCCCTGCAACGCACCGGCCGCATCGGCACTTACGCGCCGACCCTTGGCCAGGAAGCCATTGGTGTCGCCATTGGCAGCCTGATGCATGCCGAAGACGTGCTGGTGCCTTATTACCGTGACACCGCCGTGCAACTGATGCGTGGCGTGCGCATGGAAGAAATCCTTCTGTACTGGGGCGGAGACGAACGCGGCAGCGCCTATGCCGAACCTGCCGTCGCCCAGGACTTCCCGTTGTGTGTACCGATTGCGACCCAGGCGCTGCATGCCTGCGGTGTGGCCAGTGCTTTCAAGATTCGCGGCGAGCATCGGGTAGCCGTCACCACCTGCGGCGACGGCGCGACCAGCAAGGGCGACTTCCTTGAAGCCCTCAACGTCGCGGGCGCCTGGCAATTGCCGGTGGTGTTTGTTGTCAACAACAACCAGTGGGCGATCTCCGTTCCGCGGCGCATTCAGTGCGGCGCACCGACCCTGGCCCAGAAGGCCATTGGTGCGGGCTTCCACGGTGAACAGGTCGATGGCAACGACATGCTTGCCGTCTACGACCGGATGCAGATCGCTCTGGAGCGGGCGCGCACAGGTAAAGGCCCGGTATTGCTGGAGTGCCTGAGTTATCGGCTGGGCGACCACACCACCGCCGACGACGCGACACGCTATCGCCCTGCCGAAGAGGTCAAACAGGCCTGGCAGGAAGAGCCCGTCAAACGCCTGCAATCCTTCATGGTCAGCCAAGGCGTCTGGGACGAAGGGCGCGAACAGGCCTTGATCAGTGAATGCCAGGCCTTGGTGCAAAAGTCGGTGGATGTATTTGAAAGCACCGGTACCCAGTCTCCCGAATCGGTCATGGAACACGTCTACGCCCAATGGCCTGCGGCCCTGGCGGAGCAACATGAATGGTTCCTGGAGCGTGTCGCACGGCGTGCCGGAGGTGAACATCATGGCCAATGAAAAAGTCAGCCTGCTGGAAGCCGTAAACCTGGCGATGCACCGGGCTATGGCCGAAGACGAAAACGTGATCGTGATGGGCGAAGACGTGGGCGTGAACGGCGGTGTGTTCCGCGCGACCCAAGGGCTGCGGGACAGCTTCGGCTTCAAGCGCGTGATCGACTCGCCACTGGCGGAAACCATGCTCGGCGGCCTTGTGGTCGGCATGGCGGCACAGGGCCTGAAACCGGTGGTGGAAATCCAGTTCATGGGATTCATCTATGCCGCCATGGAACATCTGGTTTCCCACGCCAGCCGCATCCGCAATCGCACCCGTGGGCGTCTTTCCTGCCCGATGGTGCTGCGCACGCCCATGGGGGCCGGTATTCGTGCGCCCGAGCATCACAGTGAAAGCACCGAGGCGATGTTCGCTCACGTACCCGGCCTGCGCGTCGTCATCCCGTCGTCGCCAGCCCGTGCCTATGGCTTGCTGCTGGCGGCCATCGACGATCCCGATCCCGTTATCTTCCTGGAGCCGACCCGGCTCTATCGCATGAACCCGCAACCCTTGATCGACGATGGCAAACGCTTGCCGCTCGACAGCTGTTTCACCTTGCGCGAAGGCAGCGACGTCACCCTGATCAGCTGGGGCGCCAGCGTGCATGAAACCCTGCAGGCGGCCAGTGCCCTGGCCGAGCGGGGTGTTTCGGCAGAAGTCATCGACGTGGCCTGCGTCAAACCCCTGGACCTCGACACCCTTGAAGCCTCGGTCCGCAAGACCGGGCGTTGCGTCATCGTGCATGAAGCGCCGCGTTCCTGTGCCGTCGGCTCGGAAATCGCCGCCAGCCTCTATGAGCGGGTCTTCATGGATTTGCAGGCACCCATTCAGCGTGTCACCGCACCGGATATTCCGCCGCCGCTGTACCGGCTGGAACAGCTGTATATCCCGGCCGTGGAAGACATTCTGCATGCCTGCGACACCGTGCTCGATTTCGCCTGATGCCCAAGGAGGCTTGCGATGAAATATTTCAAATTGCCCGATCTGGGCGAAGGTCTACAGGAAGCGGAAATTGTCCAATGGCACGTCAAGGCCGGGGACACGGTGCATGCCGACCAACTGGTCGTCTCGGTCGAGACCGCCAAGGCCATCGTCGATATTCCCGCCCCTTATGACGGCGTAGTGACCAAGCTCTTTGGAGGCGATGGTGACGTTCTGCATGTGGGCGAACCCCTGATGGCCTTTGAAGGCGAGGGCGATGCCGGCACCGTGGTCGGGCGTCTTGAAGGCGGCGGCAGCCAGGACGACCAGTTCTGCGTGGGCGCCGCGCCGTCGACCCGTGAACATCTGGCCGTCAAGGCCACGCCCGCCGTGCGCCAACTGGCCCGGCAACTGGGGGTGGAGCTGAATGGCCTGACGGGCTCGGGCAATAACGGCCTGATCACCCGCGCCGATGTCGAACGGGCCGCACAGCTCGAGCGCGACAAGTTCGGCGGCCAGCGCCTACGGGGCGTACGGCGCAGCATGGCGATCAACATGGCCAGATCCCATGCCGAAGTGGTGCCGGTGACAATTTTCGGAGATGCCGATCTGCACCGCTGGGCGCAGGCTCGGGACCCGTTGATTCGACTGGGCAAGGCCATGGCCGAAGCCTGCAAGGTAGAGCCGGTGCTCAATAGCTGGTTCGACGGCAAATCCCTGTCGATCAAACAACATGAAACCCTCAACCTGGGCATCGCCGTGGACACGCCTGACGGCCTGTTCGTACCGGTGCTACGCGACGTAGGCAACCGCACCGCTGCCGACCTCAAGGAAGGCATGAGCCGACTGCGCGCCGACGTCAAAGCCCGCTCGATTCCGCCACAGGAAATGATGGGCGCCACCATCACGCTCTCTAACTTCGGCACCCTGTTCGGCCGCTACGCCAACCCCATCGTCGTACCGCCACAAGTGGCGATTATCGGTGCGGGCGGGATTCGTGAAGAACCGGTGGCCATGAACGGGGAGGTGGTTATCCACCCGGTCCTGCCGTTGTCACTCACCTTCGATCACCGAGCGGTGACCGGAGGCGAGGCTGCGCGGTTCTTCAAGGCGCTGGTGGATGAGCTGGAGAAGCCGGAGTGATGGTGTAAAGGGCTTTCGCGAATGAATTCGCTCCTACCACGGACCCGTAGGAGCGAATTCATTCGCGAACCCGACTCACTCGGCCTCGCCCAACAACTCATTCAACACATCCGGCTGGCTCTTGAAGGCGTTGGTGGATGAGCTGGAGAAGCCGGAGTGATGGTGTAAGGGGCCTTCGCGAATGAATTCGCTCCTACACGCGGCCCCGTAGGAGCGAATTCATTCGCGAACCCGACTCACTCGGCCTCGCCCAACAACTCATTCAACACATCCGGCTGGCTCTTGAAGGCGTTGGTGGA
>NZ_JBIVGV010000001.1:153942-216297 GCF_044748865.1 Pseudomonas sp. NPDC089734
GATGAGCTGGAGAAGCCGGAGTGATGGTGTAAGGGGCTTTCGCGAATGAATTCGCTCCTACCGCGGACCCGTAGGAGCGAATTCATTCGCGAACCCGACTCACTCAGCCTCGCTCAACAACTCATTCAGCGCATCCGGCTGGCTCTTGAAGGCGCGGGCGAAGATGTCGCGGTTTTTCGCCATGTAGATCCCGGCTTCTTCAACCTGGGCTTCCGTCAGCGACGGCACGGCTTTATTCAAAACTGTTGCCAGCAACTCAGCGAGTTCAAGCATCTTGTCATGACGATCAGCTTCGGCTTTATCCATGAACAAACGCTCCAGATCTCGGCTGCTGCGGTATACCACTTCGACGGCCATTCACTACCTCACATGCCCTTGCGATAAAGTTAACAGATACTGTTTTTTTATACAGTGCCAAGCATAAGCCAATCCACTCCCCTTGAACAGTGGCTTCAAACCCTCTTTTTTCTCGATCACGTGTGCCTTGCGACAACCCGTCGCGCTCTCAACCATAGCCTATGGCCCTGTTCCTGCTTTAAAAAGCAGCGGTGCAGAGTGTCATGTGCATGCAGCATCATCCGCTTGGCAAAAATTCAGGTTTAGAGGTAGCGCGTCATGGGAAACAAATGGGCTGAAAAGATGCGGCAAAAAGTGCATTCGCAGGCCGAATCGCTGGGAAACCTGTGTGTGGAGAGCTTCCACTTCCTGGCACTGTTCGCCATCGGCGCCATCACGGCCTGGGCCTCGGTCGTCGCCTTTCTGGGCATGGTCGAAAAAGGCAACATCACGGTCGATGACATCCTCCTGCTGTTCATCTACCTCGAACTGGGCGCGATGACGGGGATTTACTTCAAAACCAACCACATGCCCGTCCGCTTCCTGATCTATGTCGCCATCACGGCACTGACCCGGCTGCTGATCTCCGACGTCTCACACCACAACCCGCCGGACATGGGCATCATCTACCTGTGCGGCGGCATCCTGCTGCTGGCGCTGTCGATTCTGGTGGTGCGGTATGCGTCGTACAAATACCCGTCGGCGAAGATTCCGGATCACTCCAGTACTGTGAAAGGGGCGGTTACGGAGGAGAAGGGGGAGGTTTGAGGGTTTTGTGGAGCCGGAGCGGGGAGCGCTCCGGTTTCATTGGGCTTGGTGTACTTCAGCTTTTGGTTTGATGTGGTCATTTATGACTGGCAACTTTCGGCCAAAAGGAGTCATTCACCTATCCGGTTTAGATTGGGTTGAACGCCCCTTTCTTTTGAGCTTCGATTTACGGAATAATCTATTCAGTTAATTTTGCTTTTTTTGCCAATAAATTCGGCAATTACGTTAGGCATGAGCGTCTATGCAACAAGGGCCTCTGTAGGAAAATGCCACTTTAAATTTTAGCGAGTCGCCAGGGCGCAAATTAGACCAACTGGCACCCTTAAGTTCATTCCGACTCAAAAATATTGCGCTCCCAAGAGATGGACACTCAACAAAGCAGAAGTCACCTTTCAGTGTTTTTATGCTTCCCTCAAATTCGGTGTATGCACCGCTCGAATCTCGCACTGTGCCTCGCTTTTCGTTTGGTCCCCCATATGGTACAGGGCCAGAGTTCAGTTGAGAGTAGATCTGATTTGCTCTCTCACGGCTACCGAACAGGAATTCATGGCGAGCACTATAGAATTGAGCCTCAAAGTGGGTATCACCATCAGTAAAACTTCTCCGAAGAAGTTTGGAAATTTCTTGAGCGTTCGTTGATTCCTCCTCTCTAATTAACAGTCTTGCGAGTTGAAAATTGAGAGCCTTTGAGCTTGCATTTTGAGATACTGCTCCGTGCAAAATTTTCTTGGCCTCTGCGATTTGAATAGGGTCGTCGCTATCCATAAGTTGTCGAGATAGACGTAGCACAACAAATTCATTGGCAGGTGTTTTAATATATGCTTTTCGCAACATCAACAACGCTTGAGGATGTTCATTCAATACAGTAAAAAGCTGATGCCTGAGACTTACTAAATACGTGTCATCTGGCCAGCGCTGGAGCCCTTCCGCAATATTTCTCTCAAGTTCGCTCATTTTTCGAACGGCAACTTCCTCTGAAAGCTTCTGCGAGAGGTCAGGGCCACTCTCAATCCTCGTCTTTACTTGATCCATCAATACTTCACAGTATGTAACTACGCCGTAAGAGGTCTTGAGCAGACCATGATCTTTTACTTCGGCGAGTGCGTTCTCTTGATATCTGACTGCTAAGGATGGCTCCATGTCTTTACCTCGCGCTAGATCCCTGAGAACTACCGCTTTTGTGTGATGAATGGAGTTTGTTTGACCGCGCGGTAACTCTAGGGCTTGATCAATAAACTTCAAAGCCCGAATGGCACTTCCGCCTGGATGCTTCAATTCAAACAATGCTCGTTGCTGAAATACAAATCCTTGATCGATGCCGGCTTGCTCGGCAGATTCAAAAATTCTTTCAGCTAGCGATCTGTCCGCAAAATCATCTGCAATAACCCGCCCTTTTAAAATCTTTGAAGCGGCTTCGGAATCGCTTGAATAGTCGGAATTCAGCACTGATAGTATTCTTACTAATTGATTGGCTTTGTCGACAGGGGTCGGAAAAGCCTCATCAAAAACAATTTGTGCAATTTCCGTATGTCTAGTTTTATAAGCGAAATCTTTAGATCTCCAATCTGAGTATGCGCTCACCACTTTCTCCAAGGGTGAAAAAAATCGCTCCTCAAACTGTATAAAATTTGTACCACTCATTCTTGAAACCAAACCTGCTCTCACTGGAACATTTAGACGGTGTAGAGAGCAAATGTCTAGATAGAGTATTTGGGCTTCGAGAGGGGAGATGTTTCTGTATTCATCCCGCAATATTTTCCGAAGATCCGCTCCAAGCGTAGCCTCGTGCAAAGCAACTAGTAGCTGGCGCTCATGATTGCTCATAAGAGTATCAACACGTTCCTTATGAGCTAAATGTTTTAGTTCGCCGAGACATCCGTGCTCATCAAGTAATGTGCAGAGCATGTCTGCTTCATCATTGGATAAGTCACCTAGCGAATACTCTTCAGCAGGAATTAGTTTCATCGTCCCATTAGTGGAGTTCCATTCATTAGTACGTACCGCAACGATAAATGTAACAGGTATCTGCTTTTTCTTCGCCGCTACATAGCACTCATTTAAGGCCGCAGCATCAAACAATCCGTTATCTACAGCGATGAATATCCGCTCCCCTGAAAGCTCGTACAGCTCGTCTAGGATATCGCGCACACCTTTTAGAGATGTATCACAGAAGAAGCAGAAGGCATTAATGTTTGATCCACTAAGCTCCCACGCTACTCTTTTTAAAGTAACACTTTTGCCAGCTCCCGCATGGCCTTTTATTAATACCAATTTTGGCTCGGTGTTGGGAGATTGTATATTTGCTAAAATCTGAGATGTGATATTTCGGTCAAAATCATATCCGCTCTTTATCGGAGCCCACGTTGCGGAGTCACCACGATAAAAATTGATAGGATTGGGGTTCTCTATGAGCATTTCATGATGCACGTGAATCAGCCTGCCGCCTATAACAGCCTGCAAATTGTGGCTCGGCATCGCATTAGTTTTTAGCCAGCGAGACATGGCTCCAGCGGGTCGATTTAAAACAGATCCAAGAAGTCTGCTTTTAGAATCAATTTGCTGATCGATATGAGTTAAAAATTCTTCAAATGTTGCAGATACAGTCTCCATTTTAAACCTACCCCAGTATCTTTTATCTAGATCATCAAATCTGGGGTTGATAGCGGCATAAGAGGGCCTGTCCTGAAAACCATTTTCAAGGGAAAACAAAATTTGTGCGATATGCGGATCTGCAATCTCATACCCACAAAAAATTACTGGATGATCCTTCGCCATTTCTTTGAAAGCGGTGATCAATCTACTTCTTCCATCTTGATATTTTGCATACTGTTCGTTGGCTATAATCAACGGGATATTGGTGTCGGCCACTCGACTAGTACACCCGTGAATCTTAAATATCGGAACTGCATTTATAGTGTCTTCGATGGCTCTTAAGTCACCATCTTGAATAATCACTAAAGGATTTTGAATTCTAGCCTGGGTTTGCTCGTACGCTTTCTCTACAACTCGATCATAATTGGTTGTAACAATCGCCCTCCATTTAAATAATGGTATAAGCTTGTGAAATTCCTGAGGCTCTATTGACTCGAAAGTCTGCTTTATAAAGTTTTGAACGTCTAGTACGGAGCTATCTGACGTGGCGTAATCGGCGATTTTGGCAAGAGCCTCTGCGCTTCGCTTGCCACCCAAAAATTTTTCAGAAATTGCGACACCTAACTGTGCTCCCGTTAACGCTTTCCGTTCTCCATTGATAGAAGTACATCCGTAGGAAGCGCCAGCTCCTAGAAAAAGTATCGCCTTACCTTCTTTTATCTGATCTATGATCCTTGGCGACAAACTGATGCTTTCGGCCATAAGGCCTCCCTGGCGACTACAATTGATCGATGTGTATTTTTCTAACAATACACACCATGCATAGAAATCGAAATGCCATCATGCACGTGTTCATGACAAAGCGACCCGCATCCGGAGGTTTTATTAAGTTTTTCACGCACTAAGTTCTTGATAAGAATAGTATTTTTATGCCTCAAGTGTTTATGGCATGAAAAATTTTCGACTACGGAACCGCTTACGATATAAGCGTTGCTTGGTACAGGGGCGCATTTTGAAAAAAATCTCGCATCTTACCACTGGGAAGTTGTGCTCGGGTTCAGCAGGACGTCGCTCTCGCTTTCTGCACATCAATCGCTCTTCGCATCAAAATATTTGAATAGCTGCTATTGGCCGATTACTGCCCGTCGCGACCGTCAGCTTTGGGTCCAGAGTGTGTAAAAACGTCATGGATCTTACTTTTAGGTTCACCTGTCGGAAATCTATAAGCCTTGTGTCCCCGCACTCATACGGTCTTGACGTTAGCAACTGCGCCAATAATGCCTCCGGAAACAGATACGATGTAGTCGGCCACTCTTTGGCAGAGGATGGAGTGCGTTGAACGGATTACCAGGGTAAGAGGCATGAACGAGAGCGGGTCAATGTCGATGCGTTCTCCTGATGTGCCGCGAAGCGACAATGTCAGCTCCGTCCATTGGTGATCATCTGAACCTGCGCAGTCGCCGTCAGAGTCAACATCGCATCCGGTTCCCCATAGATGTTCAGCAATGCAATAGAAGGCCGGTAATGGTCCTTCCGGCGTGATTTGAATGGAATAGCAAGCAGACATAATTTGTTGGCGGTGTCTATCTGTCAGGAGACAAAAGGGTATCTCGGAGCCTAAGGCTTGAGCAATCAGAGTCGCTGCGCCCCAAACCGTCCATATATGGGGCATCCATTGGTGTTTTTGATTGCCTCAGCATATAGCGTATGTAGAAACGACTCCGTGATCCCTTGCTAGGATTTATGAGAATTTTATCGCGGGGATAGCCCATGAAGCGCTTTATCCAAGGTGAACACCGAGGCCAGAAAGAGAAGAAAGAAATTTGATCATCCCGTGAGATCAGATCGAAGTCCGCATATCCCCAGCTTGTTCATCGTAGAACCGGACAAGCCAAACACCGCCCATCCGGCCCCAAACAACCTCCACAACCTTACCGCACCTCCACCCGCTCCAACGACCGATCCAGCTCGCTCCTGGCCATGCCAATCAGATGCACAACAGAAAAAGCCAGATCCCGTTTCGGGCCGTTGAGGCTGTCGCCGGATTCGTAGGCGGTGGCGGCTGCGCAGCGCAGCAGTTCGGAGATGTGTAGCAGGGATTCTTCAAGGGACGGAGCAGGTGGATCGGGTGTTAACTTTTTCATAACCAGTTTCCTCATGGGGCCACCGTACAGTCGCTGCTAAACGAATGAAGGTGGCGGCTTTGTCGCGGGTTAGCAGACCGGGGAAACTAGCCAAAAACCGGCGCACCCGAAGGTGCCCCACGCAAAGCCGCCATAAGGGCGTTTCTTGCGTGGCTAGTCATCCCTCAGGCTGCTAAACCCGATCACTGATGTGCAGTGACCGACACAGCCTAGAGAGCCAAAAACGCTCACGCAAGGGGATGGGATTTTCTAGGAAACTTCACGCGGATGAAAGGGACAAGTCCGTAAGAAATGGCCTGCAAACGAGGCATTTCGTTAACTGAAGTTACATCGATAAGCCGCATTTTGCGTAGACAGGGGACTACCTGCCGTTCGCAGAAATTGGTCGCGGGCAAGCGCGCTCATTAACCTTTTATGAATTTGTCGCGGGCAAGACGGTATCTGCAGTTTTTACCGCACCTCCACCCGCTCCAACGACCGATCCAGCTCTCTCCTGGCCATGCCAATCAAATGCACAACAGAAAAAGCCAGATCCCGTTTCGGACCATTGAGGCTGTCGCCGGATTCGTAGGCGGTGGCGGCTGCGCAGCGCAGCAGTTCGGAGATGTGTAGCAGGGATTCTTCGAGCGATGGGGGAGGTGGATCGGGTGTTAATTTTTTCACAGTGATTTCCTCATGGGGCCACCGGACAATCGCTGCTAAACGATTGAGGGTGGCGGCTTTGTCGCGGGTTAGCAGACCGGGAAAATCACCAAAAACCGGCGCACCCGAAGGTGCCCCACGCAAAGCCGCCATAAGCGTTACCTTGCGCATGATTTGTCCTCAGGCTGCTAAACCCGATCACTGATGTGCAGTGACCGACACAGCCTAGAGAGGCAAAAACGCCCACGCAAGGGCACAGGATTTTCTAGGAAAGTTCGTGCAGATGATAGAGACGGGTCCGTAAGAATCGGCCTGCAAACGGGGCATTTTCGTTAGCTGAAGTTACATCGATACGCCGCATTTTGCGTAGAGAGGACACCGCTAGCAGTGGGTCGCGGGCAAGCGCGCTCCTACATTGGCGTTGAGGGTTGGCAGGCTGTAGACGCAGCCTGCCGATACCGGCTCAAAGCCCCATCGCCCGGTTCGAACGGTCAGGTCGTTTCGGTTGCCAGTTGCCGCTGGTAAGAATCGGTACCTGGCTGAGGGTGACGCCTTCGGTCATGGCCGTGAGGATTTTCAGGGCGCAGTCGCCGCGTTCGATGGCGATGCCGAATTGCACGCTTTCAATGAGGCGGCGCAGGCGCTCGGGGTCGTTGCGTTGGGCGGCGCTGATCAGGCGCTTGGCGACGACGCCTTTTTCGTTCGACAGTGTCAGCATGATGCTGCCATCCAGTCCCTGGATGCTCAGATTCACCCGGTAATCGGGGTGAAAGGTATCAGTGATCATCTGAAAAGGATTGTCCATATCGTCTACCTGTCTATGTGCAGTGCATAAGTTGACCGGGTATTAGTCCCTTTAGTTCTCGGTGGCTGACCATCGGCAATCTTCGCTTGTGCTTGCCGATGACAGGTTTTGCTGTAACCTTGCGCGTTAATGATAATTTTTCGTGTTTGAGAAGCATTGATACATGCGCGACTTTTCTGCAACGGATGACGACCTCATTACGAGTCGTCGGCAGCAAATGACGGAGCTTTATAGCGACCACCATCTCTGGTTGCAGAACTGGCTGCGCAAGAAAATCGGCTGCTCGCAACGTGCGGCCGATCTGACCCACGATGCGTTCATCCGCATCCTGATGCTGACCGAACCCCTCAACCTCAAGGAGCCTCGGGCGTTTCTCGCCACGACCGCGACACGTCTGCTGATCGATGGCTCCCGACGTCGCAAGATCGAGCGCGCTTACCTCGATGCGCTGGCGGTGCATGCGGACGACGCCTGCCTTCCCGGACCTGAAGCCATTCATGCCGCGTTGCAGGTGCTGGAGCGGATCGCGCAATTGCTCGACGGCCTGCCTCCAAGGCCGCGCCAGGCATTCTTGCTGCACCGCCTTGAAGGTCTGACTTACAGCGAAATAGCCACTCAATTGGGGGTGTCCTCCAGCATGGTCAAACAGTACATGGCCAGCGTGATGGTGCATTGCTACAAGACCTTGCATGGTTCGGGCCATGTTTCATGAGCCAAGAGCGTGAACCCAACGACCGGATGATCTCCGAGGCCGCGTCCTGGCTGGCGTTGCTCAATGATGAAAGCGTCAGTTCGACAGATCGCCAGGCGTTCGAGGCCTGGTGTGAGGCCGACCCTTTGCATGGTGTGGCGCTGGCACGCATGCAGTCTTTATGGGGCAGCCTCGATGCCTTGCCGGGCAAGCCGGCACAGGCCGCATTGAGCCAGGCATTCACGCGTTCGGGGGTAAAAACCTCTTCTCGAGGGTTGCAGGTCCTGGGGCTGCTGGGCGTTTTGATCGGTGGCTGGATGAGCGTCGAACGCTTTCCGGTCTGGATGGCGGACCAGCACACAAGCGTTGGCGAGCGCCGTGAGTTCCGGTTGTCCGACGGCAGTCAGGTGCAGCTCAACAGCGATTCGGCGCTGGACGTTAAATTCGACGGACGGCAACGAGAGATCGATCTGCTGCGCGGCGAAGTCTGGGTTCAGGTCGCCAAGGATGCACAGCGACCCTTTGTGGTGCGCACCGATCAGGGCACCATCACGGCGCTGGGCACACGCTTTCTGGTGCGTCGCGGCCCGGAAGGGACGCAGGTCAGTGTGCTGGAGTCGGCCATTGCGGCCAATGCTAACAGCCGCGACACCGTGAAGGTCGTCACCGGCCAGCAGGCCTTGCTCAAGGATGGTGTGGTCCAGAGGCCACATTCGATCGGTCGCGATGATCCGGCTGCGTGGACGCGAGGCGTGCTCAAGGTCGATGACCGGCCTCTGGTCGAAGTGCTGCAAACCCTGGCCGATTACCGGCACGGTCTGGTGCGTTTCAATGCGCAGGAACTTGAAGGCATGCGGGTGTCGGGGCTGTTCCGTCTGGACGATACCGACGCGGCGCTGGCAGCACTGAGCGATAACCTGCCGATCCGGATCGAGCGCTTCACGGACTATCTGATTCTGGTCAAGCCAAGGCCGTGAAAACAAAAAGGGCGGTCCTTTCGGGCCGCCCTTTGTCGTTATGTGATCAAGGTGTCAGAGGGGGGAATCAAGCCAGCCGTGCGGCTTCCTTTTCTTGTTCCTTTTCCAGAAATTCCTCTTCCAGCAGGGCGTCCGGGCTGACCGAATCCTGTTCTTCATCGGTGATCAGCGGTGCGCCGCCACGTTTGCTGCGCAGTTTGCCCAGTAGATGTTCAAGGGCGTGATCGAGTTTTTCTGCGGCGCCATCAACGGCCTGATCCACTGTATCGGCCTTTTGGGTGACGGAAATCGGTTGGTGTCCTTTTGGACGGGCTTCAATCTGGCAGCGGATGTCATGCGGACCTGGCTTGTCGCCGTTTTCATCGCTGAGGTGGACTTCAACGCGGGTGACATATTCGTCGTAGCGTTCGAGCGTGCTTTCAATGGTGGTACGAACCCACTCCTCCAGTCGGATACTGCTTTCGATGTGATTATCGCTATTGACCTGGATTTGCATAGTTAATCCTTATTAGGGCTTGCTCGTGCGAGGCTCATGGATCGGCTCCTTGCGAAGCCCGATTTTGTTTGCGCTCAGTCACAGTGTTGGCGTCAATGACCCAACAATTCAACCCCTAATGTGGAAGAAATATTTCGCAGCAAAAAGATTATTCAAATGCATGGGGGGCTCATCCATCATCGATGGCTTGCCCCCCATTGCCTCTGTGGGACCGGATTCATCCGGGAAGAGGCCTGCGCGTGTTCGCGAATGAATTCGCTCCTACATGTGCCCTGATACGATCAGAACGCGACGGAGGTCTGTACATACAGCGTGCGCGGTTCACCCACATACTTGCCGCGGTTGTTGTCGTCGAACGAGCGGGTGAAGTATTCGTGGTTGAAGATGTTCTTCACGCCCACCGCCACGTTCAGGTCGGACAGTTTCGGGCCGAAGTCGTAAGCGGCGCGGGCGCTGAACAGCATGTAGCCCGGGATCCGGCCGGTGTTGCCGCTGGCGCTTTCTGCTTCGGTGTTGGCGTTGTCGGCGTACTGGTCGCTCTGGTATGAGCTGTCCAGGTTCAGCTTCCATGGGCCTTCGGTGTAGCGCACGCCCAGGGTGCCTTTATGCTTGGACGAGAAGGGCACGCGGTTGCCTTTGTTCGGGCCGTCTTCGCGGATGGTGGCGTCCACGTACGCATAGGAGGCGT
The DNA here is from genome assembly GCF_044748865.1 of Pseudomonas sp. NPDC089734. NCBI lineage: Bacteria > Pseudomonadati > Pseudomonadota > Gammaproteobacteria > Pseudomonadales > Pseudomonadaceae > Pseudomonas > Pseudomonas sp. NPDC089734. The sequence goes on from NZ_JBIVGV010000001.1 coordinate 164,082, forward strand.
AGACCTCGTAACCGTCCAGCGCCGGGTTCAGGTCGCTCAAGGCATAGTTGATGCTGCTTTCGATGCCTTGGTGACGGGTTTCGCCACGTGCCACAACGGTGTTGTCCGTCTGGTTGGTGTCGTACTGGTTGTCGAAATTGATCAGGAAAGCACCGATCTCGGCACGCAGCGCACCGTTGTCATAACGGGTACCCAGTTCCCAGGTCCGCGCCTTTTCCGGCTCGACTGCACTTTGGTTGATGCGGTTGGGCATCTGGCTGTACTGCACGCTGCCGAACGAACCTTCGGTGTTGGCGTACAGGTTCCAGGTGTCTGTCACGTGATAGAGCACGTTCAAGGCCGGCAGCGCGGTGTTGTAGTCGCCCTGGTATTTGACGTTGGTGCGGTTGTTGGATTGCGCAGTGTCGATCATCTCGTAGCGAATGCCGGGTGTGATGGTCCACTTGCCGATATCGATGCGGTCATCGATATAGAACGCTTTGGCGTCGGTGTAACCGCGAGTGTCGCGGTCTGCCGGGCTGGATGTGCTGGGCATGACCTGCGAGGCGAGCGTTTCGGCGTAGCGCATTTCATGGCCGGATTCGTTGATGTAGCGATAACCGATACCCACTTCATGCCAGCTGTCAGCCAGTGAGAAACCCTGGGAAAAACGGGTTTCAAAACCACGTACCCAGTACTCACGTGGCGACAGGGTGACGATATTCGTTCCGCCCTGTGTCTGTTCCAGATAACCGCTGCGCAGGGTCTTGGTGAAGAAGGTGTTGGCGGTGAAGACGCGGGCGTCCTGCTCGTAGCGATAGCCGAAGTTGGCCAGGGTGCGACGGCCCCAGAACTTGTCTTTCAGGCGTGTCGACTGGTACGGGTCTTCCTTGTAGGCCGCGACGCTCAGGCCGCCGGGCATTTCGGCCTCGCCTTCGTAATACTGCGCCATGGCGTTGAGGCTGTTGGCGTCGTCGATCTGGTATTTGCCCTTGAGGATCAGGTCGTCGATCTGGGTATCGCTGTGCTCGCGCCAGTCGCTGCCGCGCACACCGGAATACAGGATCGCGCCGCCCAGGCCGTTTTCTGCCGTGCCGCCGAGCAGCAGGTTACCGGTTTTCTTGAAACCGTCCTGGCTGGACGACGGGCTGATTTCGGTCTGGACCGAGCCTTTCATGGTTGGCTCGTCAGGAATGGCGCGGGTCACGAAGTTGACGATCCCGCCGACGTTCTGCGGGCCATAGCGCACGGCACCGCCGCCGCGTACCACGTCCACGGCGTCCATGTTGCCCAGGCTGATGGGGGCCAGGGACAACTGAGGCTGGCCGTAAGGCGCGAACGGCACGGGGATGCCATCCATCAGGACCGTGGAGCGCGACGCCAGACGCGGGTTGAGGCCACGGATGCCGAAGTTCAGCGCCATGTCGTGGCTGCCGGTGCCGTTGTTTTCCGGTGCGTTGACGCCCGGAATGCGGTTGAGCACTTCACGGGCGCTGGTGGCACCGGCACGCTCGAACTCTTCACGGCGGATCACGTCACGGGCACCGGGGTGCTCGAAGACGTTGGTCTGTTGGGCTTCGCCCAGCCAGTCGCCGACGATGGTCGAAGCGCCCAGCTCGACAGGGCCGCTGCCTGCGGTACTTACCGGTTGCAGGGTAAAGCCGTTATTGCCGTCGGCAGTGGCTTGCAGGCCGGTGCCTTCCAGCAGTGCCGCCAGCCCTTGTTCTGGGGTGTATTGACCTTCCAGGCCCCGGCTTTTCAGGCCGCTGGTGATTTGCGAGCCGTAGGAAATCATCACGCCCGCTTCCCGACCGAACTGGTTCAACGCTGTTTCGAGTTCGCTGGGGGCAATGTGGTAAGCCTTGGCGTCGGCGGCATGAGCCATCGACAGACCGCCCAGCGTCAGGCTGGCTCCGAAAATGATATGCCGCAGGGTACGAACCAGTGGAGACAGTTGGGGCGCTCGGGATGACATACGGGAGTCCTGTGAAGAGAGGATTTAAGGATGCTTTCCCTGTCTGTCACGCGAGCGATTGAAAACGGCTCACGGGATTTGAAATTTTTTTGTGGGGTGATCTTTTTCGCGAATGAATTCGCTCCCACAGGGATGAAATCTTTTGTGTGGGAGCGGACTTATCCGCGAAAAGCCAAGGCCGGGAAGGCCCTCGTCGCGGGCAAGCCCCCTCCCACGTAAGGGCTCAGGCTTTCGCCTGAACATTCACCCAATAACGGGTAAAACGCTGCACGCGAACGGGCAGGGCGACTTCCAGCATGTCGAGGATGCGTTCGCTGTCGGCCAGTGGATAACTGCCGGATATCAGCAGGTTGGCGACTTTTGCATCGCAATTGAGCCGTCCGCGACGGTAGCGGCCCAGCTCGTTCAGGAAGTCCGCCAGCTTCATGCGCGACGCCACCAGCATGCCTTCGGCCCAGGCGCCGGTGCTGGCGTCTATCGGGCGCACGGTGTCCCAGGCATCGCGGCTGAAGGTCACCTGCTGGCTGGCCTGCAAGCGCAGGGCCGGGCCGACATGGCTGCTGGGGCTGAGTTCGAGCGAGCCGGTCAACACCGCCAGTTGCGTTCGCCCCTCAAACTGCCGCAGGTTGAAGCGGCTGGCCGAGGTCGAGGCGCGTACCACGCCTTCGGCGGTCAACACATTCAGGGGGCGCGAATCGGCCGCCGTCGTCATCAGGATTTCACCTTCCAGCAGCTTGATGAGGCGCTGCTGGGCTCCGAAATCGACATCCACCGCACTGGCGGTATTGAGCTGCACCTGGCTGCCGTCGCTCAAGGCGACCTTGCGCTGTTCGCCCACGCCGCTGTGGAAGTCGGCCAATAGCGGTTGCAAGGCGATCTGATCGCGCATGCTCCAGCCCGCCACCGAACCTGCGCCCAGCAACAGCAGCAGTTTCAGGGCCTGACGCCGTGTGCCGGATTTCGGCGCATTGAGGGCGGCATGGGCCAGGGGCGAAGACAACCCGCTCAGCCGCTGATTGACCCGCTGGATATGTGCCCAGGCGCGTTGATGTTCGCTGTTGCCGTTGAGCCACTGCTGCCAGGCCTGCTGGCGACGGGCATCCAGGCCGCCTTCCTGCATTTCGATCATCCAGCCGACAGCCTGTTGGGCCACGGCGGGCGAAATGTCTGACTTGTTCAGGGATTCGGTATTCATGTTCAGAGTGCGAAATAGCAGCGCAGCGCGGCCTTGTTCAGGTGACGTTTGACCGTGGCGATGGAGATCCCCAGTTGCGCGGCGATTTCGCCATGGCTCAAGCCATCGACCTGCGAGAGCAGGAAGGCGCGCTTGACCGGCATCGGCAGGCCGTCGAGCAATTGATCCAGCTCCACCAGGGTTTCCAGGATGATCGCCCGGTCTTCCTCGGAGGGCGCCACGCATTCGGGCAGTTCGGCCAGGGCCAGGTAATAGGCGTGCTCCAGATCCTGACGCCGGTAATGATTGCACAGCACGCGCTTGGCGATGGTGGTCAGAAAGGCGCGAGGCTCGATGATCTGCGGCGTATCCCGGGCCAGCATCACTTTGACGAAGGTGTCCTGAGCCAGATCCGCCGCACTGTGCGGGCAGCCGAGCCGGCGTCGCAACCAGCCTGTGAGCCAGGAGTTGTGGGCCTGATACAGACCTTCGACGGTCTGATTGAGAGCGGACTGGGCGGTGGGGATCACGTAGAGATATCCACGAGGACTCATTGAGGGTGTGGATTCTGGCAGACTCTTTTGCATATGAGAATATTTATCATTAATATTGCGTTTCTTTCTCATGCCCATAGGCGAATTATCGGCCTGGCAGACCGGCATTCAGGCGTTTGCCCGGCAGTTTCATGCTTTTTCATGGCTTCTCAAGATCGGGTAAAGGTTCTCGGATGCACGGCACAGCCCTCAATACTCCAGTGGTCAACAAACGTCCTGCCAAAAGCACGGATGTATCGGTTGCCTATCGACTGGCTGTCACGTCCCGTGCGCTGGCGGCGATCTTTGCGGGTTATCTGCTGGCGTCCATCACGAGTATCTGTGTCGCCCAGTGGCTGCCCATTCCCCGTGCCGAAGCGGTCGTCACCGGCATGATGCTGTCCTTCCTGGTGTATCTGGTCGCTGTGCTCTGGTGTTTTGCCTGTCGTACTGCGTTGCAGGCATGGGTGGGTGTGCTGGTGCCCTGTGCGGTGCTGGGTGCGGCCTATGCCGTGGGCCGGTGGCTGCTATGAAGGAAGGGTTTCGCCAGGCGATGGCCTGGCTGCATACCTGGGTCGGCTTGGTCTTCGGCTGGCTGTTGTTTGCGATTTTCCTGACCGGCACGCTTTCCTACTTCAAGGATGAAGTCACCCAATGGATGCAGCCGGAGATTGCTGCCCGCCCGGTGGACGCCGAGGCCAATATCCGGCTTGCGCAAAGCTACCTGCAACAACATGCGGCGGGTGCCACGCGCTGGTTCATCAACATGCCGGACGAGCGCACGCCGGGGCTGATGGTCGGCTGGTTGCCCGAAGGCAAGCCCGGCCAACGCAACAACTTCGTCCGCAAGGTGCTGGACACCCAGACCGGTGCCGAATTGCAGGCCCGGGCCACACGCGGCGGTGACTTCTTCTATCGCTTCCATTACCAGTTGCAAATGCCGCACCCGTGGGGTCGCTGGCTGGCGACCATTGCCGCGATGGTGATGTTCGTGACGCTGGTGACCGGCATCATCGTTCACAAGAAGATCTTCAAGGAGTTCTTCACCTTCCGGCCGCGCAAGGGCCAGCGCTCCTGGCTGGACGGCCACAATGCCCTGGGCGTGCTGGTGTTGCCGTTTCACCTGATGATCACTTACAGCAGCCTGGTGATCTTCATGTCGATGGTCATGCCCGCCAGCATCCTGAGCAGCTACGGCAACATGCAGGCGTTCTACAGCGAAGTGTTTCCCGGCTCCAACATGCCCAAGCCAGCAGGCCAGCCCGCTGAGCTGGTGCCGCTTGCGCCGCTCTTGAAATCCGCCACCGAGCGCTGGCATGGCGATCAGGTGGGCCGGGTTCTGGTCAACAATCCGGGTGATATCAATGCGTCGGTACTGCTGACTCGGGACGACAAGGGCAGCATCACGCCGGATCGCGGCGGTGCGCTGACCTTCAACGGTGCAAGCGGGGCCCTGCAGAACGAAATGCCTGCACGGCCGGTTGCCATGCTGATTTCCAGTGGCATGTATGGCCTGCATGTGGGGCATTACGCCGGACCGGTCCTGCGCTGGCTGTACTTCATCTTCGGCGTGGCCGGTACGGCAATGATCGGCACCGGTCTGGTCATGTGGCTGGGCAAGCGTCGTCTCAAGCATGCCAAGAGCGGTGTATTGCCCTTTGAGTTGCGACTGGTGGAGGTGTTGAACATCGCCAGCATGTCCGGGCTGATGCTGGCGGTAGCCGCGTTCTTTTGGTCCAACCGTGTTTTGCCGGTGGGGCTTGCCGGGCGCGAAGGCTGGGAAGTGAACGTGTTCTTCATCACCTGGGGGCTGTCGCTGCTGCATGCGGTGCTGCGCAGCGGGCAAAACGCATGGCGGGAGCAACTGGGGCTGGGCGCGCTGCTGTTCGTGACCTTGCCGCTGCTGGATCTGCTGACAGGTCATTACCTGATCGCGGCGCTGCAACAGGGCAGTTGGGTGTTGCCGGCCTTCAACCTGACGGCCTTGTGTACCGGGCTGTTTCTCGGCTGGACGGCCATGAAGTTTCGGGCCGAGGGTGCCGATAAACCGGTTCACAAGGCGGCGAAAACAAGCGCTCCGGCTTTGCCGGTCAGCCGCCAGGAGATCAACTGATGCTGCTGGCCGCGTTGCTCTGCTACACAGGTTTCACCGCCTTGTGCCTGTCCATGAACCGGCATTACGGCGAGTTGCTGAGCGGGCCGTTGACGGCGCGTCGCAGCCGGATGCTCAAGTGGGCAGGCTGGTTGTTACTGACCTTTTCTCCATTCGTTGCTGTCGATGACGCGGGGTGGGGTGTCGGTCTGGCACAATGGTGCGCCGTCTTGATGGGCAGCGCTGTGCTGCTGGTATTCTTGATGCCTTTCAGGCCTCGTTGGGTGTTGATGCTGGCGTGTGTCAGCCTGGTGCTTTGCCCGTTTGCAGCCATGGATCAGTTCCCGGTTTAGATGATTGTGATGACGCCCCCAGATCCTGACCTGCCCGATTCCGGGCCTGATGCCGACGCCTCGGGGCGGGGCGGTCGTGCGCATTTTCTGAGGGTGTTCCTTTCCCAGCGCCCGCAGATGGAAGCGCTGGTCAGCCGCCGGGTCGGCTGTCGGGCCACGGCGGCGGATCTGGTGCAGGACCTGTTCGTGCGGTTCTGGCGGCGGCCTCTGGTTCAGGTCGAGGAACTGAGCAGCTATCTGCTGCGTTGCGCGGGCAATATCGCCATCGATCATCTGCGCAGCGAAGGCACACGTTCCCGCATCAGCGAGAGCCTTGAGGCTGAGCAGGACGAAGTCAGCAACGATCCCCGCGCGGCGCTGGAGGCAAGCAACGATCTGCGCCACGTGGAAGCGGCCTTGCGCGGGTTGCCCGAGCGGACGCGACAGATTTTCCTGCTCAACCGCATTCACGGTCGCAAATACGCCGAGATCGCCAAGGCCATGGGACTTTCCCAAAGTGCCGTGGAAAAACATATGATGCGCGCCTTGCAAGCCTGCAAGGCGAGCCTGGAACAGGACTCGACCCCGGCAGGCCCCATCCGAACGAAGCCAGGAGACGCTCGTCGATGAAGGCGTCACCGACAACCCCGGATCAGGACGAGGCCGCACTGGCCTGGTTGAGCGTGCTGCACGATCAGCCCAGTCATGCCGATCAACGGGCCTTCAGCCACTGGCTGCAAGCCGACCCTGCCCATGCCGAGGCTTACAGCAAGGCTCAGGTCTTGTGGGAGTTGAGCGAAATCCCGGCCGCCCGGCTGGCCAGTGAAGACGCCGTGGCACTGGATGCCTTGCTGCGCGCCATGGATGCCCCACCGCCACGTCGTCGCCTCCCGCGCTGGTCGGCCGGGCTGGCGATGGCGGCCTGTCTGCTGTTGATGATTTCCATGGGCGTGGGCTGGCAGCCGCAGCGCTGGGCCAGTGATTTCGGCGCGGATTATGTGTCTGCGCCGGGTCAGGTCCGCACCGTGACCCTGGCCGATGATTCTCAGGTCACGCTGGATGCCGACAGTGCCATTGCCGTGAACTTCAGCGGTGGCGAGCGCCATGTGCAGCTTCGGCGTGGCGCGGCCTTCTTCAAGGTGACCCACACCGGCGAGCCTTTTGTAGTCGATGCACATGCTGGCGAAACCCGTGTACTGGGAACGCAGTTCGAGGTGCGGCTGGAGCCTGAAGGCGCGCAGGTGACGGTGTTGTCCGGCCGCGTGGGCGTCAAGGCGGCCGCCGGTCGCAAGCAGGAGATTCTGGAAGCGGGTCAGCAGGTCGTTTACGACGCACAGACCACCACCGCCCCGAAAGGCATCGACAGTGAAAGCCAGTTGGCGTGGCGACAAGGCTGGCTGAATTACTACCGCACGCCTTTGGCCGACGTCATCAATGACCTGAGCCGTTATTACCCCGGACGCATCGTGGTGCTCAACGATCAACTGGCTGCGAAACGCATCAGCGGCAGCTTCCCCAGCAAGGACCCGCAGGCCGTGCTGACAGCCTTGCAATCGGTGGTGGGGTTCGAGACGTACAGCATGCTGGGCCGCGTCATTGTGCTGCGCTGAAGCCCTGTAGGCGCGAATTCATTCGCGATGCGTCTTGAAGGCGATGGATTTTCTTGCGCTTCACGGGCCTCTCGCGAATGAGTGGATCGCCGCCCGATTCGCTCCTGCAGAGGGGCTTGTAAATCATGATGCTGCGTTTTGTTGTACACGGCGATGAGGCTTGATGCGATGAGCGGTTGGCTGGGCAAGGCCCTGTGGGTGGCGGCGGGATTCTGTTCGTTTGGTATCGCCTGTGCGGCGGATCAGGCGTTCGATTTCGCGATCCCGGCCAGACCCTTGCCTCAAGCCTTGAGTGAGTTCACCCGAGTGACCGGCCTGAGCGTGATCTACACCCAGGACACGCCTTATCGCCTCGATGCGCCAGCGCTCAACGGGCCATTCAGTGCCGAGCAGGCTCTGGACACCTTGCTGCGCGGCTCGGGGTTGACCTACCGCCGGGCTGGCGACCAGACGTTTACCCTGGAAACCCTGCCGCCTGAAGCGGGCACCCTCAATCTGGCTGCGACCCATATCGACTCCCTGCTGACCGAGCGCAGTTATCAGCCGCCTTCCAGCAGTTCCGTATTGCGCTCGTCGGCGCCCTTGCTGGAGACGCCGCAAAGCATCAGCGTCGTTCCCGCGCAAGTGTTGCGTGATCAGGTTCCGCGCAACCTTGACGATGCCTTGAGCAACATCAGCGGAGTCACCCAGGGCAATACGTTGGGCAGCACTCAGGACACCCTGATGAAGCGCGGCTTTGGCGATAACCGTGACGGTTCGATCATGCGCGACGGCATGCCGGTGGTGCAGGGCCGCAACCTGAACGCCACCGCCGAACGTCTTGAAGTGCTCAAGGGGCCGTCCTCTCTGCTGTATGGCATCCAGGACCCCGGCGGCGTCATCAATGTGGTCAGCAAACGCCCTCAATTGCAGGCCGCGAATACCCTGACGGCCCGCGGCTCCAGTTATGGCGCGGGCAAGAACGGCAGCGGCGTGACGCTGGACAGCACCGGCCCGGTGGGGGATTCAGGCCTGGCCTGGCGAATGATTGTCGATCATGAAGACGAAGACTACTGGCGCAACTTCGGTGTTCATCGCGAGTCGCTGGTGGCGCCTTCGCTGGCCTGGTATGGCGAAGACACGCAACTGGTGGCTGCCTATGAGCACCGGGAGTTCATCTACCCGTTCGACCGTGGCACCGCCATCGACCCGGTGACCAATCACCCGCTGGACATCCCCGCCACACGCCGCCTGGACGAACCGTTCAACAACATGGAAGGGCGTTCTGACCTTTATCGCGTCGAGGCGGACCATGCGTTCAATGAGCAGTGGAAAGGGCACCTGGGCTACAGCTACAACCGCGAAACCTACGATGCCAGCCAGGTGCGGGTGACGGCGGTCAATACCGGCACAGGCACCCTGACGCGCTCCATGGACGGTACGTCGGGAGCTCTGGCCACGGACCGCTATACCGTCCTGACCCTGGCGGGCGATGTGCAATGGATGGGGTTGCAGCACGACCTGCTCATGGGGCTGGACGATGAGTACCGCAAGGTCTATCGCTCGGACCTGATTCGCCAGAGAAGCCTGACCACGTTCAGCTACCTGAACCCGGTGTATGGCCGGGAAGTCGAAGGTACGACCTCCAGTGAACCGGACAGCAACCAGAGCGATATCCTGCGCAGCAACTCGCTGTTCTTCCAGGACGCCATCCACCTGAGCGAACACTGGATTCTGGTGGGCGGTGCACGTTTCATGACCTTTGATCAGGTCGCAGGCAAGGGACGGCCGTTCACCACCAACACCGACGCCAATGGTCGCCAGTGGATACCGCGTGCCGGTCTGGTCTATCGCTACACCGATCAGTTGTCGTTCTACGGCAGCTACACCGAATCCTTCAAACCCAACTCCAGCATTGCGCCGTTGACCGGCGGCTATGTGGTGGACTCCGGAACCCTGCCCGAACAGGCCAAATCCTGGGAGCTGGGAGCCAAGTGGGAGGCGCCGGGCGCGCTGACGGCCACGCTGGCGTTCTACGACATCCGGAAGCGCAACGTGCTGGTCGCCAATTTCGATGCGACCACGGCCAACACGGTCTACAGCTCGGCAGGCGAAGTCCGTTCACGGGGGCTTGAGCTGGACGTGAGCGGTCAGGTGAGCGAGCGCTGGAGCCTCATCGGCGGCTATGCGTTTACCGATGCCTACGTGGTTGACGACCCGTTGCTCAAGGGCAATCGCTTGCAGAATGTCCCGCGCCACAGCGGCTCCCTGTCGGCGGTTTACGACATGGGCAGCCTGCTGGGCGGCGACCGGTTGCGGCTGGGGGCGGGCGCTCATTATGTGAGTGAACGGGCGGGTAACCCCACCAACGACTTCAACCTGCCGGCCTACACCGTGGCTGATGCTTTCGCGACCTACGACACCCGGCTCGACGGGCAGAAAGTCCGGTTTCAGCTCAACATCAAGAACCTCTTCGATCAGGTGTATTACACCTCAAGCGTTAACCGGTATTTCGTCTCGATGGGGGATTCGCGGCAAGTGCAGATTTCCACGACGCTGGAGTTCTGAAAACCCGTAGGAGCGGTTTTAACCGCGAAAAGGTCGGTACATCCGCAAGAGATATCGGGGCAGGCATGCCGCCTTCGCGAATGAATTCGCTCCCACGGGGCCAGTTCAATCCGTGGGAGCGGTTTTAACCGCGAAGGGGCCGGTGCATCCACAAAAAATATCGGGGCAGGCATGCCGCCTTCGCGAATGAATTCGCTCCCACGGGGCCAGTTCAATCCGTGGGAGCGGTTTTAACCGCGAAGAGGCCGGTGCATCCGCAAAAAATATGCCGCCTTCGCGAATGAATTCGCTCCTACGGGGCCAGTGCCATTCTGTATTCACCCGGTGTGGCCCCCATGGCCTGACGAAACCGGTTGCTGAAATGGCTGGCGCTGGCAAAACCACAGGCCAGCGCAATGTCGCTCAAGGGCCGGCTGGTGTGGCGCAGCAGATGACGGGCATGGGCCAGGCGGCGGGCCAGCAGGTACTGGTGCGGCGGCAGGCCGAAGCTTTCGCGGAACATGCGGGCAAAGTGGTATTCCGACAGTGCGCAGATTCCGGCCAGTTGCCCGAGGCTCAATGGATCGGCCAGGTGCGTTTCAATGAAGTCCACCAACTGACGCCGCATGTGCGGTGCCAGCCCGCCCTTGAGGCGTAAGCCGTCCCGCAATCCGACTTGATTGAGCAGCGCGTGGCTGAGCATTTCATGGGCCAGGCTGCTGGTCAGCAGGCGCTCGCCGGGTTCGGCCCAGTTCATCCGGATCAGCTTCTGAAAAAGTCCGGCCTGTTCGGCGTCGTCGAGAAAAGTGTTTTCGTGCAGTTGCATCTCGCGAGGTTCACGGTCCAGCAGGGTGACGCAACCCAGCGCAAACTGTTCCGGGCTGACGTACAAATGGGCCAGGCGAATCTCGCCATTGATGACCCACGCCGACTCGTGACCGGCCGGCAGGATACAGAGTTTGCCGGGTGCCCCTTTGTGACCGGGCTGGTCGCGGCGAAAGGTGCCAGTGCCATCGGCGATGTAACACGACAGCGTGTGATGGCTGGGGGCGTGATATTCCCGCAAGTCATGCCGGTTGTTCCATAGCGCCGCCATCAGACCGTCGCCCAGCGTCGCATACTGCTCCAGACGGGCGTGGGGCGAGCTGTTCAAGACCTGAAAGACCTGGATGGATTCAATGGGTGGCATAACGACTCCTCTGACTTCGCATCCTACCCGTCAGACGATTCGTTGCCATCAGGGGCACGATCAAATGCGCAAGATTGTGCAAGCGGCACCGGCTGACGGGCAGCAGACTCAAGGCTCATTGAGGAGCTGCATCATGAACATCTCGCTGTATCTGCTGACGGTCCTGATCTGGGGCACGACCTGGATTGCCCTGAAACTGCAACTGGGCGATGTCGCCATCCCCGTGTCGATCGTCTATCGCTTTGGCCTGGCGGCCTTGATCCTGTTCGCGATGCTTGTGCTCAGCGGTCGGCTGCAACCGCTCAATCGCCGCGGCCAGTGGCTGTGCATGGCCCAAGGTGTGTGCCTGTTCTGCATCAATTTCATGTGCTTCTACACGGCGAGCCAATGGATCCCCAGCGGTTTGATCGCCGTGGTGTTCTCGACCTCGACCTTATGGAATGCGCTGAATGCGCGGATCTTCTTCAAGCAGAAGGTGGCAAGCAATGTTCTGACCGGTGGCGCGATGGGGTTGATGGGCCTGGCATGCCTGTTCTGGCCTGAACTCTCCGGCCACAGTGCCAGTCATGAAACCCTGATCGGGCTTGGCCTGGCGCTGCTGGGGACCTTGTGTTTCTCGGCGGGTAACATGCTGTCGAGCCTGCAACAGAAAGCCGGTCTGCGTCCGCTGACCACCAATGCGTGGGGGATGTTTTACGGTGCAACGATCCTGAGTGTGTATTGCCTGCTCAGCGGTACGCCGTTCACCTTTGAATGGAACGCCCGTTATATCGGTTCGCTGCTGTACCTGGTGATTCCGGGCTCGGTGATTGCGTTTACCGCTTACCTGACACTGGTGGGCCGCATGGGGCCTGAGCGCGCCGCTTACTGCACGGTGTTGTTCCCGGTGGTGGCGCTGAATATCTCGGCGTTCGTCGAGGGCTACCAGTGGACATTGCCAGCCTTGTTCGGGCTGGCCATGGTGATGCTGGGCAATGTGCTGGTGTTCAGAAAACCCAAAACCCCCGTAGGAGCGGATTTATCCGCGAAGACTGCATGAACAGTCCATAACCCTGTTGGAGCGAATTCATTCGCGAATGACGTACATCCGACACAGATATGTCGTTTGAAATACGGTTTTCGCGGATGAATCCGCTCCTGCGGGGTTAGCCTTTCCAGACCTGCGGGTTGACCAGGTCCTGCGGACGTTCACCCAACAGCGCGCTGCGCAGGTTGTGACAGGCGCGATCCGCCATGGCCTGACGGGTTTCGGTCGTGGCCGAGCCGATATGGGGCAAGGTCACGGCGTTGCTCAGGCTGAACAGCGGCGATTCGCTCAGCGGCTCTTTCTCGTACACGTCCAGCCCGGCACCGCGAATCGTACCGTTCTGCAAGGCTTCGATCAGCGCAGGTTCATCGACGATCGGGCCGCGTGCGATGTTGATCAGAATGGCGCTCGGCTTCATCAGGCTCAGTTCACGACGGCCGATCAGGTGCCGGGTCTTCTCGCTCAACGGCACCACCAGACAGACGAAATCCGACTCGGCCAGCAACTGATCCAGGCTGCGGAATTGCGCGCCCAGTTCCTGCTCGACTTCGCTCTTGCGGCTGTTGCCGCTGTACAGGATCGGCATGTTGAAACCCAGGCGACCGCGACGGGCAATGGCTGCGCCAATATTGCCCATGCCAACGATACCCAGTGTCTTGCCATGCACGTCGGTGCCGAAGTGCGGCGCTTCGATGCTGCGCTTCCAGTTGCCGGCCTTGGTCCAGGCATCCAGTTCCGCCACGCGACGGGCGCTGCTCATGATCAGGGAGAAACCCAGGTCGGCGGTACTTTCGGTCAGCACGTCCGGTGTGTTGGTGAGCATGATGCCGCGCTCGCTCAGGTAGCCGACATCATAGTTGTCATAGCCCACTGAAATACTCGATACCACCTCCAGCTTGCCAGCCCCTTCCAGCTGCTCGCGCCCCAGCTTGCGGCCTGCGCCGATCATGCCGTGGGATTCAGGCAACGCTTCGTTGAACTGGGCATTGAGGTCGCCCAGTTTCGGGTCAGGCACGATCACGTTGAAGTCTTGCGACAGGCGTTCGGCCATTTCGGGGGAGACACGGCTGAAGGCGAGTACGGTTTTTTTCATTGTGGCAGTCACTCTTGAGCGGGTTGAATGAGTAGCACGCTAACATTCCTGACCGTGCTTGGGCAGCCCGGTGTTGCTGGTGTGCACGATCAGGCCAGGGATTTCATCGAGTGAATGTGCAGATCGGCTTCGTCGGCGGCGAGGATTTCCGGCAATGAACCGCGCAGGTACTCGACCCAGGTCTTGATCTTCGCATCTAGGTACTGACGCGACGGGTAGATGGCGTACAGGTTCAGCTCCTGGGAGCGGTAGTCGGGCAGGACCCGCATCAGCGTGCCGTTGCGCAGGCCGTCGATGGCCGAGTAGATCGGCAGGATGCCTATGCCCATGCCGCTGGAGATCGCGGTCTGCATGGCATCAGCGGAATTGACCAGCAAGGGCGAGCTGTTGATGGTGACCATTTCCTGGCCATCGGGGCCGTCGAACAGCCACTTCTCCAGGGGGAAGACCGGGCTGACCAGACGCAGGCAGGCGTGGTTCAGCAGGTCGGCAGGTTTATAGGCCATGCCGAATGTCTTGATGTAGGCCGGCGACGCACACACGATGCTGTACGTGATGCCCAGGCGCTGTGAGACAAAGCCCGAATCCGGCAGTTCACTGGCCAGCACGATGGACACGTCGTAGCCGTCTTCGAGCAGGTCCGGCACCCGGTTGGTCATGGTCAGGTCGAAAGACACATCCGGATGCCCCTGCCGGTAGCGGGCAATGGCATCGATCACGTAATGCTGGCCGACACCGGGCATCGCATGCATCTTGAGCTGGCCGGTCGGTCGGGCATGGGCGTCGCTGGCCTCGGCTTCCGCTTCTTCGACAGACGCCAGGATCTGCTCACAGCGCAGCAGGTAACGCTTGCCGGCTTCGGTCAGGGCGATGCGGCGGGTCGTGCGGTTGAGCAGGCGTGTCTGCAGGTGCGCTTCAAGATTGGAAACGGCTCGCGATACGTTGGCCGTGGTGGTGTCCAGCTGTGCTGCGGCCGCTGTGAAGCTGCCCGCTTGCGCCACACAGCAGAAGGCGCGCATGTTTTGCAGGGTGTCCATGTGCATTTCTCTGAAGACATAGCAAATTGTGACATGAAGTTACTGACTCATGTCATCTATACCAAAGGATTATCACCGTTTCTGTAATAAAGAATCACATATTTAGCTGCTTATCGCCGCACAGGCCGCCCCCTAGAATCGCGCCATTCAATGGCGTTCTACTTCCAGTCGGGAATTCGCAGCTGTGCCGCGTCGCATCATCGGAGGGTTCAAGCCCCTCAGTGTCTGGGTTGTATCGTTAGTTATCAGCGGCTGTATCGGCACCGACGGAATCACCTCACAAGGCCGGGCTTTACCGGTCGAGAGCCTGGCCACGGATCAGGCCATCCAGAGCGCTGCCCTCGACGCCCACTGGCCCGCCTCCCAGTGGTGGCGTGTCTATGGCGACCCCCAACTGGACCGCTGGATCGAACGGGCCACTCAAGACAGTCCGAGTCTGGCCATGGCGGCTGCGCGGGTACGCGAAGCGAAAGCGATGGCCGGAATTGCCGAATCCGCCGAAGCCTTGCATATCGATGGCAGTGCCAGCCTCTCCCGTCACGATTGGCCGACCGATCAATTCTACGGTCCTGGCGAACTGGCCAATAGTCGCACCTGGGACAACAATGCGTCACTGGGGCTGAGCTATTCCCTTGATCTCTGGGGCCGTGAAAGCAACGCCAGCGAGCAAGCCCTTGACTTGGCGCACATGAGCGTTGCCGAGCAGCGTCAGGCACAACTCGAATTGCAGGAAAACATCGTCCGGGCCTATATCCAGTTGTCGCTGGATTACGCCCGGCTGGATATCGTCGAAGCCACACTCACCCAGCAAAAGCAGATCCTCGACCTGGCGCAGCGTCGCCTGAAGGGCGGGATCGGCACGCATTTCGAGGTGAGTCAGGCCGAGACGCCGCTGCCGGAAACCCACCGGCAGATAGACGCGCTGGAAGAGGCCATCGCGCTGGGGCGCAACCAGTTGGCGGTGCTGGCGGGCAAGGGGCCGGGCGAGGGCGCAACATTGCAACGCCCGAGTCTGTCGCTGCACACCACGCTCAAACTGCCTTCGGCATTACCGGCACAACTATTGGGCCAGCGTCCCGATGTGGTTGCCAGCCGCTGGCGTGTCGAGGCTCAGGCGCGGGGTATCGATGTGGCCCATGCCGGTTTCTATCCCAACGTCGATCTGGTCGGCAGCCTGGGCTACATGGCCACCGGCGGCGGGATGCTGGAGTTCCTGACCGGTACCAAATTTACCTATAAGGCCGGCCCGGCCATCAGCCTGCCGATCTTCGACGGTGGACGCCTGCGGGCGGAGCTGGGTCAGGCTGTGGCGGGTTATGACCTGGCCGTGGCCCATTACAACCAGACACTGGTGACGGCCCTCAAGAGCATTTCCGACCAGTTGATCCGCCGCGCCTCCGTGGACAAGCAACAGGTGTTCGCTGCCGAATCCGTGGCTTCGGCGCAGAAGACCTATGACATTGCCATGGTTGCCTACCAGCGTGGCCTGACCGATTACCTGAATGTGCTCAATGCCCAGACGCTGCTGTTTCGTCAGCAACAGATCCAGCAACAGGTCGAGGCTGCACGCCTGAGTGCGTATGCGGGGCTGGTCGTCGCACTCGGTGGCGGCCTGTGACCCGTAGGAGCGAATTCATTCGCGAAAGCGCCAGGCCGGATGAATCGGATAGAGCCTTTTCGCGGATGAATCCGCTCCTACGGTTGGCGGCGTTACCCTGGCGGCGTGAGTTTAATAGCTGGGCGCGCAGCGACGGGGTGACCTGGATCTACATCTTCAAGGTGCTGATCGCTGCATTCCTCACTTACTGGCTGGCGCTGCGTCTGGAGTTGCCGCAGCCACGCACGGCGATGATTACCGTGTTCATTGTCATGCAGCCGCAAAGCGGGCATGTGTTCGCCAAGAGTTTCTATCGCCTGCTCGGAACCCTGGCGGGTTCGGCCATGATGGTCTTGCTGATGGCATTGTTCGCGCAGAACTCGGTGCCGTTTCTCGGCTGTCTGGCGCTGTGGGTCGGGATCTGTTCGGCGGGGGCGGCGCGTTATCGCAACTTTCGCGCCTACGGTTTTGTGCTGGCCGGTTACACCGCCGCCATGACCGGCCTGCCTGCATTGGCCTATCCGGAAGGTTCGTTCATGGCGGCGGTCTGGCGGGTGCTGGAAATCGCTCTGGGGATTGTCTGCTCCACTGCCGTCACCGCGGCGATTCTGCCGCAAAGCTCCGGGGCCTCGATGCGTAACGCGCTGTATCAGCGCTTTGGCGTGTTTGCGCGCTTTGTCGCGGATGGCCTGCGCGGAATCAATGAACGAGAAGCCTTTGAAACCGGCAACGTGCGTTTTGTCGCGGAAGCCATCGGCCTGGAGGGATTGCGCAGTGTCACGATGTTCGAGGACCCGCACATGCGGCGGCGCAACGGGCGGCTCAATCGCCTGAACAGCGAGTTCATGGCCATCACCACGCGCTTCAACGCCCTGCACCAACTGCTGGAACGTCTGCGAACCGATCAGGTGGTCTCGGTCATGAGCCGGGTCGATCCCGGTATGGTCGGGCTGATCGAACTCCTCGATGCCTTTGCCGACCGGGCGTTGACCATTGAGGATGCTGCCAGGCTGGTGCAGCGTCTGGAGGCCTGGAAGGCGGAGTTGCCCGAGCAGGTGCGCAGCCTGCGGGCCGAACTGGAGCAGGCCGCCCCGAGCGAGGCCGAGTTGCTGGATTTCCACACGGCTTTCGAGTTGCTGTATCGCTTCGTCAGCGACCTGCACAACTACGCCCAGACCCATGCCTCGCTGGCCGAGCACAACCATGTGCGGGAACAGTGGGAAGAATCGTTCGTGCCCCGTACCAGCTGGATGACCGCGCTGGCGGCCGGCATACGTGCGACCACGGTGGTGGGGGTGTTGAGTGCCTATTGGGTGCTTACGGCCTGGCCCAGTGGTGCGATCATGACATTGGCGTCCGCCGCAACGGTCGCGCTGTCATCCACCACCAACAACCCGCGGCGCATGTCGTTCCAGATGGCGTGTGGCACTTTTTTGGGCGCGATCCTCGGCTTTACCGAAACCTTTTTCATCTTCCCGCACATCGATGGTTTCCCGTTGCTGTGCGTGTTTCTCGCGCCGGTGTTCGTGGTGGGGGCCTTTCTGGCTTCGCGTCCACAATGGGCCGGTTACGGGCTGGGTTTGCTGATCTTCTTCTGCATCGGCTCGGTGCCGGACAACCTGACGGTCTACAACCCTTACACCTTCATCAACGATTACATCGCCATGGTGATCGGCATGCTGCTCTGCGCGGCGGCCGGCGCGATCATCCTGCCGCCCAACAGCCGCTGGATGTGGGAGCGTCTCGAAGACGACTTGCGTCGGCAAGTGGTGTTCGCCATCAGCGCGCCCTTGAATCGGCTGGGGTCCAGCTTTGAAAGCCAGACCCGCGACCTGATGCATCAGGCCTATGGCCTGGCAGTGGGCAGGCCCGAGGTGCAGCGCGAACTGTTGCGCTGGATGTTTTCGGTGCTGGAAATCGGTCACGCGATCATTGAACTGCGCCGCGAGCAGGCCATCCTGCCGATTCATCCCAGCTACGCCGAGCATCAGTCCTGGCGCATTGCGATCCGGGTGATGGGGCGTTCGCTGATCCGATTGTTCATTCAGCCCGATGCCAGCAACCTGGAGCGCTGTCTGGTGGCGGTCGATCATGCCATCAGTCGCGTGCAACTGACCGACGAACCTTTTGCTTCACATTTCGACACCTCGGTGCTGCGTCGGGTCAAGAGCTACCTGCACTTCATCCGCACCTCACTGTTGGACCCGCAATCGCCCCTGGCCGTCTACACCCCCGAACGCCGCCCGCAAGGACTTGTGCATGCCTCGTGAAATCGCCTTCCACGGCCTCTACATACCGAGCATCACGCTGATGTTCCTGATTGCGCTGGTACTGGCCTGGGCACTGGACCGGCTGCTGTCCGGTTTCGACCTGTATCGATTCTTCTGGCACCCGGCGCTGCTGCGCCTGAGCCTGTTCACCTGCATTTTCGGCGCGCTGGCGCTGCCCCTTTATCGTTGAAGCCCCGGTTCGAGAACCTCTGGATGAAAAAGCTCTTCAGTCTGATCGCCACGTTGCTGGTTTTGGCTCTGGCCATCTTTATCGGACGAACCCTGTGGGTTCACTACATGAACACCCCCTGGACCCGTGATGGCCGGGTGCGGGCTGACATCATCAACGTCGCGGCCGAGGTGTCCGGCACGGTGGTGGATGTGCCGGTGCATGACAACCAGCAAGTGAAAAAGGGCGACCTGCTGATGCAGATCGATCCGGAGCATTACCAGATTGCCGTCAAGCAGGCAGAGGCACTGCTGGCTTCACGCAAGGCGACCTGGGAGATGCGCAAGCTCAACGCCAAGCGCCGTGCCGACATGGACAACCTGGTGATCTCCACCGAAAACCGTGACGACGCCAGCAACATCGCCACCGCAGCCCTGGCCGATTACCAGTTGGCCCAGGCGCAACTGGAAGCGGCCGAGCTGAACCTGAATCGCACCCGGGTGCTGGCGTCCGTGGACGGTTACGTTACCAACCTCAACGTGCATCGCGGCGACTATGCGCGGGCGGGCGAAGCCAAGATGGCCGTGGTCGACATGAACTCGTTCTGGGTCTACGGCTTCTTCGAGGAAACCAAACTGCCCCATGTTCACGTGGGAGACCCCGCCGACATGCAATTGATGAGCGGCGAAGTGCTGAAAGGCCACGTCGAAAGCATCGCCCGGGGCATCTACGACCGCGACAACCCCGAAAGCCGGGAACTGATCGCCGACGTCAACCCGACGTTCAACTGGGTCCGCCTGGCTCAACGGGTGCCGGTGCGCATTCATCTGGATCAGGTGCCCGATGGCCTGCTGCTGGCGGCGGGAATGACGTGTACGGTGATTGTGCAACCGGGTGAGGGGTAGGGGAGGCTGGATATCCCGTTGACATATCCCGAGTGAGAACTACTATGGGATATACGTTAGCCATATCCCGAGGTGTGTCATGGAGCAAGGCTCGATTTTTCAAAGTAACCGTAGCCAGGCCATTCGATTGCCCAAAGCTGTAGCGCTACCTGACGATGTCAAGCGCGTTGATGTTATTGCCATTGGCCGAACCAGGATTATCACGCCCGCTGGCGAGTCATGGGACAGCTGGTTTGAGGGAGAGGGTGTCACGGCCGACTTTATGGCCGAGCGGGAACAACCGGCAGATCAGGAGCGGGATTCCTTTTAATGCTCAAATTCATGCTCGATACAAATATTTGCATCTTCACGATAAAAAATCGGCCAGAGCATGTTCGCGAGGTATTCACCCGTCACCACGGCCAGATGTGTATCAGTTCCGTGACCCTGATGGAGTTGATTTATGGGG
Source organism: Pseudomonas sp. NPDC089734 (assembly GCF_044748865.1). NCBI lineage: Bacteria > Pseudomonadati > Pseudomonadota > Gammaproteobacteria > Pseudomonadales > Pseudomonadaceae > Pseudomonas > Pseudomonas sp. NPDC089734. The sequence continues at coordinate 184,038 of NZ_JBIVGV010000001.1, forward strand.
CCGAAAAGTCAGCCAGCCCTGAGCGTAATCTGGCTGTTGTCGAAGGATTCGCGGCACGACTTGAAGTATTGAAGTACGACGAAAATGCAGCGGCACATACAGGGCAGTTGCGAGCGGAACTGGGCAGGGCCGGTACGCCGATTGGTCCCTATGATCAGATGATCGCCGGGCATGCTCGTTCTCAGGGGCTTGTTCTGGTCACCAATAACCGGCGAGAGTTTGACCGGGTATCAGGACTACGGGTTGAAGACTGGACTGAGCGTTGATTTTATCCATCAACCATTTGTCTGCTAACGAAAAAGCGATCTCCTGCGCGCAAGTCTTATGCTCCTTTGCCTTGCCCTCACAACTTCGTGTCCAGCCCAAAACGCTTTTTCAATCCGCTTTCCAGCAATCCCTTGGGCAGTAGCCACGACATCAACGGCAAGACCCGCGAGCCATTGCCCAGGCGCAGCAGGCGGGGCGGTTTGCTCTGCTGGATGGCCTTGAGCAGCCCGTGGGCAAAATCCGTTGCGGAGGTGGGGTTGTCCTGCGAGGCCTTGGCCCTGGCGCGGATACCTTCGCGGATGGGCCACCACGGGGAGTGTTCGCCGATCAGTTGTTCGGCTTCATGGGTGGCGTTTTTAGCGAAGCTGGACGCGATGGCGCCGGGTTGCACTTCCATCACCTGCACGCCGAAAGGTGCCAGTTCCAGACGCAGGGCATCGCTCAGGGCATGCACGGCGGCCTTGGAGGCGCAGTAGGCCCCGGCGAAGGGGGTCACCAGCACGCCGGAGACGCTGCCGATATTCACTACCAGCCCCTTGCTGCGGCGCAGGGCCGGAAACAGTGCCCGGGTAACGCCGACCACCGCAAACACATTGGTCTCGAACTGTCGCTGCATGGCTTCGACACCCCCGTCGAGCAGCGGCCCCATGGCACCGTAGCCGGCGTTATTGATCAGGACATCCAGCTCTTCAAGACCGGCGGCCAGACGTTCAAGGGCGGCACTATCGTTGACGTCCAGTTGCACGGCCTTGAAACCGGCAGCGTTCAAGGCCGCGACGTCTTCGGTCTTGCGGGCAGTTGCCCAGACTTGATAGCCCGCATTCTTGAGGACATCCGCCAGGGCGCGGCCAATGCCGCTTGAACAACCGGTGATCAGTGCGGTGGGCATGCTGTCATTCCTTAGTCAGAGAAACTGCCTTGCAGGTGTTCGGCCCTAAACATCAATGTCTGTGGGCGATAGCCGGGACGCAGAGGCGGCAGCGGGATGCAATCTTGCCATTGGCTGCCCGGCTGCAACGCGCCGGGGCCGCGGTAATGGGGGGCGGCATAAGCGTCTTCGGCCAGGTTGACGGTGTCGCCGGGGGCATAGGCCGCCACGCGCCAGCGCAACTCACGAAGGGGAACCTTGTTGGTGTTGTCGATCAGGACCAGCAGCGGCTGGCCCGCCGGGCATTGTTGAGGCGCATAGTCCAGGCGTAATCCCAGACGTTCCAGTTGATGGGTTTCGCGGTTGTCCTGCCAGATCACGACGGCGGCCACGATCCCGAGGCCGGCGGCGGCCGCCAGAGACACGGGCAGGGCCTTGGCTGGATAGCGCAGCAGCAGGATGAGCCAGGTCAGGATAAGCACAATACCGATCAGCATGATGGGCATCTCTTCAACGTAGAGGCTGGCATCGTACCGAAAGGCAGGTGAGGTTGACCAATGCGTTGCGCGCCTGATCGGGTTTTGTTGCACCTTGCTCAAACGATTTCATGTTCGATGGCGAGCCATATGAATAAGCGTCTGTATATAAATCTGAATATTCAGATCCTCTGAAAGGAAAGATATATAAGGCGCGCAGGTTGTACCGCCCATCCGAAGCTTTGTAGCCGGCGCCGTGTATGGCGCTGTACACACTAGGCTTCAAGCAGGAGCTTGCAGAGGACAATGCCATGGATGGGCAATCCGCAGACTTGCATCGTGATACGCCGACACTGGCGGTCATCGACCCCCGTCATCTGGCTGTACGTTCGGTGGCCTGGTTTCGTCGACAGGCTGCTGATGCGCCGGTCGCACGTATTCATCGTTCGGTCTTCGACCCGGCGGGGCGGCCGACGAGCAGTCAGGACCCCAGGCTGGGCGAGGACGAAGGGCCGGACAACCTCGTCACTATCCATTCCCTCAGTGCTCAGGTGCTGGCCCGCGACAGCGTGGATGCCGGTTGGCGCGTTTTTCTGCCGGGTGAAAGTCAGGAGTTGCGGCAAGGCTGGGATGGTCGAAATACGGTCCGACGCATCGAATACGACGTACTGCTCAGGCCGACGGCGGTGTATGAAAATGAACAGTGCGCCGAGCGCCTGACCTATGGCAGCGTGGATTCGGCGGTCCATAACCAGTGTGGCCAGTTGATTCGTCACGACGATCCGGCGGGCACACGGCTGAATACCGAGTTCAGTCTCACGGGGGGCGTGCTCGAGCAGGCGCAGTGTTTCTCCAAAGACCTCGCCAGCCCCGACTGGCCCGAATCCGAGACTGAGCGTGATGCCTTGTTGGAGCCTGGGCAGGGCGCTGTTTCGCGCTGGCATCTCAATCCGCTGGGTGATCCCCTCAAGCAGACCGATGCACAAGGCAATGCCCAACGCTTTGCTCACACAGTTGCAGGCCAGCTGGATGCCTGTTTTTTGCAGCTCAATGGCCAGTCGGAACAAGTGCTGGTCAGCAATATTCGTTACGACGCCCAGGGCCGTGTCGAGTCCGAAACGGCGGGCAACGGTGTGGTTTGCAGCGCCGTATATGGCGAGAAGGACGGTCGCCTGATAACGCTGAACTCAGTTCGCAGTGGTGGGGACCTCTTGCAGGATCTGAGTTATGAGTACGACCCGGTGGGCAATGTCATTCGTATCGAAGACCTTTCCCAGCCCACTCGACACTTTGCCAATCAGCGCATCGAGTCGGTGTCGACTTATCAATACGACACGCTGTACCAGTTGATTGAAGCCACAGGGCGGGAATTGGCGGTGGTCAATCATGGGCCGGTCTTTCCTGATTTCCAGAACCCTCCAGACCCGACGCAACTGGTCAATTACACCCAGACCTACGATTACGATGAGGGCGGCAATCTGCAGCAGTTGACCCATGTCGGATCACAAAATCACTCTCGAACGCTGGTTACCGCTCCGCACAGTAATCGCAGCCTGCCAGTCGAAAATGATCAACCCCCCACTGAAGAAGACATCGCCGCGGCCTTTGATGCCAATGGCAATCTGCTGGTGCTGCATGCAGGGCAAGCCATGAGCTGGGACCTTCGCAACCAGTTGCAGGAGGTGCGACCGGTGGTGCGTGAGTCCGGCATCGACGACAGCGAGCGTTATGTCTATGACGCCAGCGGCCAGCGTCTGCGCAAGGTGCGGACCACCCATGCCAAGGTAGTGACACACAATGCTGAGGTGCGTTACTTGCCGGGACTGGAAATCCGTACTGATACCGCGACCGGTGAAACCTTGCAGGTCATCACGGCACAGGCTGGCCGTAATGGCGTGCGTATTCTGCATTGGCAGGCCGGAAAGCCGAATGAACTGGCCAACGACCAATACCGCTACAGCCTGTCCGATCACCTGAGCTCCGGCACCCTGGAGCTGGACAAGGACGCTGCAATCATCAGCCAGGAAAGTTATTACCCCTTTGGCGGAACGTCATGGTGGGCAGGTCGCAATGCCGTTGAAGCGAGTTATAAAACCGTGCGTTATTCCGGCAAGGAGCGGGATGCGACGGGGCTGTATTACTACGGCCTGCGCTATTACGCACCCTGGTTGCAGCGCTGGATCAATCCGGACCCGGCAGGAGAGGTGGATGGGTTGAACCTGTTTCGTTTTGTACGCAATTCACCTTTGCGGTTTATCGATGCAGAGGGGGATGCGCCCTATGACGTACTGGATGAACAGGAAATGGACATTCTGGAGCGGCTTGGTTTGAGGATAACGGCGAGAGGTCTGCAGGCGTTCAATGCTGAACAGGCGCGTGCTTTCAAATCGGGCGCCAGGCTTGCCGACAAGTTGTTAAAAGGCATTCTGGGTGAGCTGCCAAAGTCAACGCCAAGGCAGGGTGTTGCCAGGATGATCCGTGCATTTGGCGATCTGCATGCTGTACACACGGAGCAAGTGATCGAGGAATTGACAAAGGCATTTACTGAACAGAGAGCGTTTATACGGTCATTGAAAACCGATGCCCAATGGAAAATCAGCCTGTTTGTCACAGATACAACTGTCGCTGGCAGAACCTCGCGTGTAACCGAGTCTGCGCCGATGAAAACGGTTTCTCTGAGCGCCAAAGTGCTGGACCTCCACCCACTGGAAATAGCCAAGACACTCATCCATGAAGTCAGTCATGCTGTCGGTAATACGGTGGACTATTACTATTTACCGATTGGCTTCCTGCCCTCTCAGGTTACGGATGAAACGATCAAACAGTGGTCAACTCATTTCCACGCCATTTTTGCCGATATCAGCAAGCATGGTCCCCACCCCTCAACCATCACTGATCTCTATGAGACAACTATTCACGAACGGTCCGGGCATCAAGTAACGCCTGAAAGCTCGGCTCAGGCATTTCAGGACCCGGCTGTACGCCTGCCGATTCTGTTGCGTAATGCCGATACATACTCCTCCTTTGTCATGGGCACGAAACTGCCATCGCGGATCATGGCCAAACGAAACGCTCGCGCAGCCAAATAAACTCTTTGAGCGTGGTCCAAAAAACTCAACACTCTTTTGTGGATGTCTATGCAAAAGAGTGTTGGGAAGACTTTTTTATTACAGGTCGGTTTTTTGGGGGAACGGCCTTTCGAGTTTTTCTTGAAACGGGCACTGCCGCCTATCCGAAGTTTGTCACTGATTGTCGTTCATGGATTTATGCAAGTTGCACTCGACTAGGCTTTTAGCAGGGACTCGCAGAGAGTAGAGCCATGGATGGGCAGCCCATCGATTTGCATCGATATACTCCGACCCTTGCGGTCGTTGATCCACGAGGTCTGGCTGTGCGTGTGTTGGCCTGGCATCGCAGGCATGCCGTTGAGGTTCCGGTTGCGCGTATCCTCCGGTCGGTATTCGACGCCGCGGGACGGCTGACGAGCAGTCAGGACCCCAGGCTTGAATCAGCCAATTTCACCCATATCCATTCCCTCAGTGCTCAGGTGCTGGTCCGCAACAGTGTGGATGCCGGTTGGCGTGTTTTTCTGCCGGGTGAAAGTCAGGAGTTGCGGCAAGGCTGGGATGGTCGAAATACGGTCCGACGCATCGAATACGATGCACTGCTCAGGCCGACAGCCGTGTTTGAAAATGAACAGTGTGCCGAGCGCCTGACCTATGGCGGCGTGGATTCGGCGGTCCATAACCAGTGTGGCCAGTTGATTCGTCACGACGATCCGGCGGGCACGCGGCTGAATACTGAGTTCAGCCTGACCGGGGCCGTGATCGAGCAGACGCAGCATTTTACCAAGGACCTTGTTGGCCCCGACTGGCCAGAGCCGGAAGCCGAACGTGATGCCTTGTTGGAGCCTGGGCAGGGTGCTACCTCGCGCTGGTATCTCAATCCGTTGGGTGATCCCCTCAAGCAGACCGATGCACAAGGCAATGCCCAACGCTTTGCTCACACAGTTGCAGGCCAACTGGATGCCTGTTTTTTGCAGCTCGATGGCCAGCCAGAACAAGTGCTGGTCAGTAATATTCGTTACGACGCCCAAGGCCGGGTCGAGTCCGAGACGGCAGGTAATGGCGTGCTTGGCAGTGCCCGCTATGGTGCGGAAGATGGTCGTTTGCTTGAATTGAAGGCTATCCGTAGTGGTGGAGAGTTATTGCAGGATCTGACCTGCGGCTATGACCCGGTGGGCAATGTCATTCGTATTGAAGATCTTGCCCAACCCACTCGACACTTTGCCAATCAGCGCATCGAGCCGGTTTCGACTTATCAATACGACACGCTGTACCAGTTGATTGAAGCCACAGGGCGGGAATTGGCCACAGTCAATCACGGGCCGGTATTGCCTGATTTCCAGAGTCCGCCAGACCCGACGCAACTGGCCAATTACACGCAAACCTACCACTACGACGCGGGCGGCAATCTGCAGCAGTTGACCCATGTCGGATCACAAAATCACTCTCGAACGCTCGTGACCGCCAGGCAGAGTAACCGCAGCCTATTAGTAGAAAATGATCAGCCACCCACTGAAGAAGACATTGCCGCGGCTTTTGATGCCAACGGTAACTCGCTGCAACTGCAAGCCGGGCAAACCCTGAACTGGGACCTTCGCAACCAGTTGCAAGAGGTGCGACCGGTGGTGCGTGAGTCCGGTGAAGACGACAGCGAGCGTTATGTCTATGACGCCAGCGGTCAGCGCCTGCGCAAGGTGCGGACCACCCAGGCCAAGGCCGTCACTCATGTGGCTGAAGTGCGTTATCTGCCGGGGCTGGAAGTTCGTACCGATACCGCGACCGGTGAAATCCTGTATGCCATCACCGCTCAGGCCGGTCGCAACAGCGTCCGGATACTGCGTTGGCAAGAGGGCAAGCCTGATGAGCTTGACAACGATCAATACCGCTACAGCCTGACCGATCACTTGGGCTCCAGCACGCTGGAGCTGGATGCACAGGCACAGGTCATCAGCCAGGAAAGTTATTACCCCTTTGGTGGGACGTCATGGTGGGCAGGGCGAAATGCTATCGAGGCCAGCTACAAGACTGTGCGTTACTCCGGCAAGGAACGGGATGCGACGGGGTTGTACTACTACGGTCTGCGTTATTACGCGCCGTGGCTGCAAAGGTGGATCAATCCCGATCCTGCGGGCGAGGAGGACGGGTTGAATCTGTTCCGTTTTGTCCGGAATAACCCATGCAGCGGTTTCGATAATGATGGTCGGGGTTATGAAGGCCTCAATGACTGGCTTGAAATGTCTCTTAAATATTATGGGAAAGTGGATATCAAATACCGTGGCATTGAGGAGATGCAGAAGGCGGGTGAGCACCCCTTAGTATTTACCCTTGATGTTGCCATCAGTGAAAGTTTGCGAATGATGAATCGTGAAGTGGAGCGTTTGAAAAGAAATGATGTGGCCGCACTCTATGAGTTTGTGGGGGGAACGCCTCCAGACAAGGCTGATAATCAAGACACGTTCGCGACTTATGTGATCGCCGGTTATGAAGAACTCATCAAGGGACTGTCTCGATATCAGGCCGGCGGAGATTTACGTGAACAACTCGTCTTCTTTGAACCTAAGCAGGGGAGTAATTTTTCAGATACCACAGCGTTTGTTCATGCTCACGATTCGAAGAGTCGCATGTTTTTCGGTCCGATTTTCAGAAAGGAAAATATCATGGGGCGTATAACGACTTTGATACATGAGCTGTCGCACTCTGTATTGGATACCCATGATAGTTTCTATTATGACGGGTTCGCTACGCCTGCTGATTTTCCTGCCGAATATACGGAGGGTGACGTAAGCCGCTATAAGGAGAGGGCGATTGAAGAGAACGTTGCGATGCGCAAGGGCTACAGAGCCTGGGCTCATGGATTCAGGTCATTTGAAATATGGCTGGCTCATAATGCGGATTTCTGGAGTTTTTATATCGGAAGCCAGACGTCACCCGATGAATACGAGGGTTTGCACAGGATGTCCGTGGACCGTTTCAATCCAGCCGCGGGTGGAAGGAACGACTCTTCATTCAATGATCATCTAAGGAAAATCGAGGCGCTTCGAGGGCGGCGACCTAGCCAGTGATGAAAACCCCCGGCAACATTCTGCGGATGGGGATACGCAGAATGTTACCAAGGGCCTGTTGCTCTTTGAGCAGCAAGCGGCAAGCTACAAGCCACAAGTCTGTAGGGCTTGAAGCTTGTAGCTTGAGGCTTGCAGCTACCTTTTATCTTGCAATCGTCTGAGTCTTCACGCCCGCTTCCAGCGCACCGGAACGACCGTAGACGTCTTCGTAGCGTTCGATATCGTCTTCGCCCAGGTAGCTGCCGGACTGGACTTCGATGATTTCCAGCGGGATCTTGCCCGGGTTTTTCAGGCGGTGGACCGATGCGATCGGGATGTAGGTGGACTGGTTCTCGGTGAGCAGGAACACGTTCTCGTCACAGGTCACCTGAGCGGTGCCGGATACCACGATCCAGTGCTCGGCGCGGTGGTGGTGCATCTGCAGCGAGAGGCTGGCACCCGGCTTGACCGAGATGCGCTTGACCTGGAAGCGGCCGCCCATGTCCACCGAGTCGTAGGAGCCCCACGGACGATAGACTTCCAGATGGTTCTGGGTTTCGCTGCGGCCCTGCTCGTTGAGGGTGTTGACCATCTGCTTGACGCCCTGGACCTTGTCCTTGTGGGCGATCATCATGGCGTCCTTGGTTTCGACGACCACGATGTTGTCCAGGCCGATCACCGAAACCAGTTTGCCGTTGCCATGGATCATGCAGTTGCGGCTGTCCTGGATAACGACGTCGCCTTTGGTGACGTTGCCGTTGTTGTCTTTTTCATGCACTTCCCAGAGCGACGACCAGCAACCCACATCGCTCCAGCCGGCCGACAGTGGCACGACGCAGGCGCGCTGGGTTTTTTCCATGACGGCGTAGTCGATGGAGTTGTCCGGGCAGCAGGCGAAGGTGGCTGCGTCGATATCGATAGCGCCGCCATCCTGCTGGCTGCGCTCGAGGGTCAGCAGGCAGGTGTCGTAGATGTCCGGATCGTGCTTTTTCAGTTCTTCCAGGAAGCGGCTGGCACGGAACAGGAACATGCCGCTGTTCCAGTAGTAACCACCGGCTTCGACGAACTCGGTGGCACGTTTTTCGTCGGGTTTTTCAACGAAGTGCGACACGCGGCTGACGCCTTCCGGCAGCAGGGCATCGGCGGTGGACTTGATATAGCCGTAGCCGGTTTCCGGTTTGTTGGCCGGTACGCCGAACAGGACCATTTCGCCACGTTCAGCTGCAACAGTGGCCAGGGCCAGAGCGCGTTGCAGGGCTTTCTGATCGTCGATCACATGGTCGGCCGGCAGCACCAGCATCAGCTCGTCGTTGCCTTCGTTGACCAGCATCATCGCTGTCAGGGCGACAGCCGGTGCTGTGTTACGGCCAAAAGGCTCCATCAGAATGCCCTGGGTATCCAGATTCAGGGCGGCCAGTTGCTCGTTTACGATGAAACGATGCTCCTTGTTACAGACCACGATGGGTTCCTGCATGCCCTCGAATACCAGACGCTCCAGGGTTTGCTGGAACAAGGTGTGTTCACCGGTCAGGGCCAGGAACTGTTTAGGGAATTGTTTGCGCGAAAGCGGCCAGAGTCGTGAACCGCTACCACCTGACAAGATCACTGGAATCATTTTGTTTCTCCAATAGCATTCAATATGGGCTGTACGTCGGTTTCTGTCGTTTCTGTCTTGTTTTTGTACCGCATCATCCGGTTCGCAGCAGACAGCGGCCGCGAGCCGGACGATTCAATCCATTTAGCGGGTAGCAACCGGTGGCTTGACCCACACTGGCGAGAGGCTGCTGCCACTGCCGGTGATGTAGAGCACGGCGGCTTCGCCACGCTCCAGGGCCACGGGTTTGACATCGGTGACTTTCTTGTCGCCGTCGTACAGAGCCAGGCTGACTTTCACTGGGTTGATTTCACGCTCACCTGTCCCTTTGGCTGCCACGGGCTTGACCACTTCGGTCTTGCCGTCGGCCGTTTTCAGGGTGAGTGACTGGTCACTGAGGTTCTGTACACGAACCAGAGACTTCTGCTTGTTCTTGAACGGTGCTTCTTCTACCAACTGCGGTTTGCCACTGGCGTTGTTCACCAGGGTGTAATAGCGGTCGCTGGCCAGCTTCACCGGTACGGACTGGCTGCCAAGCTTGGCGGTGTAATCGCCCTGCGGCATGAAGCTGAATGCGGTGCTGCCCAGCGGCGCGACTTCGTTGAGATTGGTGTTGCCGACACTGGCGCTGATTTCAGTGTTACTGGCGTTGTAGACACGCACGAAGGTCGAACCTTTCGGAGCAGTCGGGCCGTAGAGTGCGGAGTCACCGGCAAAGGCTTGCAGGGACATCAGACCCAGGGTTGCGGCCAGGGCGCAGGTTTTGAACAGGCTTTTCTTGGCCGAACGATTTGGAGTGTGCTGTAAGGTCATGATTTCAGTCCTTCTCAGTTTTGCGCCTGGTTGGGCGACTCGGATTGTTTGGTGTTAAGGGCCAGGTTCTCTTGGCTATCACGTGATTTCTTCAGCTCGGCGATCCACTGTGGATCGAACTCGCCAAGGTCGTTGTGAGCGGGCAGATAGCGCTCCGGAAATTCCCAGATGACCACTTGTGGAGGCGTGGTCTTGAACGCATCGGTTTGCAGGTACTTGAGCATCGGCAGAATCGGCCCGTGACCGTCTTCTGCGTAGTTGACGACGTCGCTGCGCAACGCTTGTTTCAAAGCGCCCACGAAGTTCCAGTTCGGGTTGGCGCTGTAGCTGGTGCCGACCAGGCCAACCGGGATTTCAGTGTCTGCAAACAGGGCGTCATCACCCGCGGCTGTTCCTTCGACCGGATTTGTGCTGCGTTGTTGCAAGTCGTCCGGCTTCGGAAGCAAATTACTGAACAGCGGATCCAGCGGCAGGAAGTTGGTCAGGTCGCCCTTGTAAGGCGTGACGTCCCTGGCCTGGGTAACGAATTGCTCGGGTTCACCGTTCAACGGTGTTTTCCCGGCAATCGCGACGCTCAATTGCTGCGCGGCAACCTCTGCACCCAGCGGGGTCCAGTGGGTGTCGGTGCGCAGGAACACCTGACCTTGCTGTTTGGCAGCCTGCAACGGTGCCAGCAGGTCGGGAGCGAAGATGCCGGCCTGTGCGACCTGAGCATGGAACTGCTGATACAGATCGGTGTGCAGGCTGGCCGGCTTGTTATCGCCGATGTGCTCGGGATACAGACGGGTCTTGGCTGGAACAATGGCCAGAACCAGCTGTGTTCCCTGTTTCTGAAGCGCGTCGCGCACGCCCTGGATCAACGCCAGATTGTCCGCTTCGTTCTTCTCGCCATTGGCGATGGCGTCGAACTCTTCGTCGGTGTAGAGCCACTGATCCTTGCCGAGTACCACGCCAGGGCGGCCTTCATTGAACAGCTTGAAGTCCAGGGCGGCCCAGAGGTTGGTGCCCAGGCGTTTGATCGGGAACTCATCGTCGTAATGAGTCTCCACCGCCTTGGTCCACTTGCCGTTGAGCACGGTGGTCTCGGCCGAGGTCGAGAAGCCGCTGAAGCTGCGCAGCGACCAGATTCCCAGGACCAGCAGCAGAGTCATGAACAGGCTGACGTAGAGGATGCGTAATGAACGGGTCATGTCAGGCTCCTCAGAACTGGAAGTAAAGGAACGGCGAGAAACTCTGCGCCGAAAGTTTGAGAATCGACGCCACGAACAGCAGCAGGATCAGCGCACGCATGGCGTAGCGGGACCAGTCGACGGTCCAGTAGGCCGGTTGCACCTGGGCATTGCTGCCAACGGTGTAGCCAGGCAGGTTGATGCTGCCGGGTGCATCGCCAGGAACAGCCTTGATGGTGCCGGGCTGTGCGGTCGCCGGGCCGTCGGCCTTGGGTTTGTCGCTTTCCGAGCGGTTCTGGTAGAAGTCGCGCAGACCGAAGAACGCCAGGGTTGCGTAGGCCAGGATCAGCGTTGCCACTTGCAGGCCGGTCAGGCTGGCGCGGTTGAGTTCCGACAGGTTCCAGTCGCCGAAGCTGAACATGGCGCTGTACATGCGGGTGGCCACGTGCAGGTTTTCGGCACGGAAGATCACCCAGCCGATGACCACCAGCAGGAAGGTCAGTACCCAGCGGATCGGATTGAAGTGGTAAGGCTTGGTGTTGATGCCCAGCGCTTTTTCAATCGCCAGCCACATGCCGTGCCAGGCACCCCAGATGATGTAGGTGACGTTCGCACCGTGCCACAGGCCGCCCAGCAGCATGGTCAGGAACAGGTTGCGGTAGGTCGCGAACTTGCTGCCACGGTTGCCGCCCAGGGTGATGTACAGGTAGTCACGCAGCCAGGTGGACAGGCTGATGTGCCAGCGGCGCCAGAACTCGGTGATCGACTGGCTGATGTAAGGCTGCTTGAAGTTTTCCATGAAGCGGAAACCCATCATCAGGCCCAGGCCGATGGCCATGTCGCTGTAACCGGAGAAGTCGAAGTACAGTTGCGCGGTGTAGGCCAGCGCACCCAGCCAGGCATCGCCCGTGGTCGGGTTTTCCAGGGCGAAGCAATGGTCAGCGACCACGGCCAGGGTGTCCGCGATGAAGACCTTCTTGATGAAGCCCTGCATGAAGCGGGTGCAGCCTTCGGAGAACTTGTCCAGGGTGTGGGTGCGGTTGTTGAACTGGTCGGCCAGGTCACGGAAACGCAGCACGGGACCTGCGATCAAGTGCGGGAAGATCGCCACGAATGCCGCGAAGTCGATCAGGTTGCGAGTGGCCGGCGTATCGCCGCGATAGACGTCGATGATGTAGCTGATGGACTCGAAGATGTAGAACGAGATACCGATCGGCAACAGCACGTGGGTCAGGATGAATGGCTCCAGGCCCATCGAAGTCATGGCCGCATTGATGCTGTCCACGCCGAAGTTGGCGTACTTGAAGTAGCCCAGAATGCACAGGTCGACACCCACGCCAAGCAACAGCCAGCGTTGCGCTGTTTTGGTCCTGACTCCGGAGGCGCCTATTCGCAGGCCGATCCAGTAGTTCCAGACCGTGACGGCGATGAACAGCGTCAGGAAGTCCACTCGCCACCAGGCGTAGAAGATGTAACTGGCAATCAGCAACAGCAGATTGCGATAGCGTTGCCCGCTTATGTAGTACAGGCCGAAGAAAATCGGCAAGAACAGAAACAGGAACACGTTGGATGAGAAAACCATCCTGATCTCTCCGTTTGTCCAACATCCAAGGGCTCAAAGCCCCCCCAAACCCCCCATGAAAAATCGGGGGGTAAATCACTCACGTTACCTTTCTCGTAGGAGCGAATTCATTCGCGAAAAGGCCAGTACCTCCAGCACTTCGGCTGCGTCTGAATCCGTCTTCGCGGATGAATCCGCTCCTGCCGGGTCAAGTCAGGAACCGCCCTTGTCACCTTTGTCATGGGACGGGTCGTAGACTTTGGTCAGGTCGCCGCCCAGACGGAATGTCTTGAACGGTTGCATCTGGTGCTTGTGTTCGATCACGTCCTGGCTGCAGGTGTAGAGCGAGCAGAACGGTTCGAGCCAGGCAAATTTCGGATCTTTTTTCAGGTCTTCCATGTCCTGCTTTTCTCCGCCACGGGAGGCGAAATCGTCAGGGTCTTTCACACCGGCCAGCACCCGGTCACCCAGGCGCTTGAGTGCGCCGTTGTTTTCGGGACGCAGATCGACGCCGTTGGCCTGAGCGAAACTGGCGATCATGGCCAGTGGTGGCAGGGCGTAGTTGTGGTAGGCCAGTGCGCGCTGACGACGCTTGATTTCGTTGGGCAGGAAGCCGTCCTTGTCGACTTGATAGGCGGCCACCTTGAACTCCTTGACCGACCAGTCGAACAGGTCACGGCGGTTGGTCGCGACAGCGGTCGCCATCACCGACCAGGCAGCCCAGTACGAGTGGTTGTTGATCTTCTCCATGGGCAGGTTGCTCCAGTCGCTGACCACCTGATCGGCCAGCTTGCTGAACCAGGCTTCGATGACCTGGGCCTGCTGCTGACGATTGGCCAGCGGATGCGACTCGGAGAACTTCAGGCGCAGGTAGGACGATGCCATGCTGCCCAGCGCCCACTTGCGCATGGATTTGCCGGTGTGGTTGAACTCGCGGGACTCCAGCGCATCGGCCTGGGCCCAGGTGGTCAGCATGTTCAGTGCGCAGTCGAGCTGTTCGGGACGACCGTCACGCATGTATTGCATGACGACCTTGCTGATACCGCGTTCCAGAGTCGTGATGTCTCTGGTGGCATCGCGAAAGGCTTCCTCGGACTCTTCGTTGAGCGTGGCGCGAGCCTTGTCGGAGCCTTCGTACTTGCTGCGAAACACCAGTTTGTCGGTGTACGGCCTGGGCACGGCTTCGCATTTGAAGTCATGACTGCCGCTCTTCATTTTCTCGATGGGTGCGGAGTAGCCCTGTGGCGGGACCAGTGTCGTGGCGGCGGATACACCTGTTGCCCATGCCATCGATGACAGGATTGCCATCGACAGCAGGGTAGGGCGTATCAGTTTCGGAGTCTGCATAAGTCACCTCATAGTCCGGCTTGCGCGGTGTGTTGCGCAGCGCTCGGGAACACGTTGCGTTTGCATACTTTGGCTTCGACTTTCTGTGGTGCTGTACCGGCTTCCGGTCCCTGGATTTCAAGGGCGAGCAACTGTTGGTTGGCCCAGTCTTCGTCTTCGCGCAATTCGAAGGCGAAGCGTCCGTCGGTATCGGCGGTGTCCGGTTTTTCGATCTTCAGGTCCTCGTGACGCCCGTTCATGTACCAGAGCCTGGCCTGAAGCACTTTCACCGAGGTGTCATCGAACCGGATGTCGATCTGGCTCTTGCTGTTACGGATGTCCTTGATACCGTTCTTGCCGTTGACCAGCACTTCGTTGTTGCCCGGCTTGAGCGTGGTACTGGCACTCAATTCAGCCGGTTTGCCTTCGCAACCGTTATCCAGCAGCGCCATCATCTGGCGGTAGATGGTTTCCTGATCCAGGCGATACAGCGGCGAGAATTCCCAGATGAGAATCTTCGGTGGACGCTGCTGGAAGTCTTCGCTGCCCAGGTACTGCAGCATCGCGCCTTCCAGACCACCACCGGGGAACGCCACGTTCAGCACGTCAGCCCCGATGTACTCCTGAAGGAAGCCGCCGAAGTTGTAGTTCTTGCCGCTGTGGCTGGTGCCGACCAGAGTGATTTCCGGGTTGCCGGAATCGCCGAACAGGTCACCGTCAGCCGCTTCGCCCTTGGGTTCGGTCGTGAACTGATCCATGTACTGGATCGCGTAGCTGGTGCCGCACAATTGACCTGCCATGTTGTGCAAGGTTCCGGTCTTGCCCATGCGGCCGGACTTGTGACTCTCGAATTCACGCTTCGGAATGTCGGCGTAGCCCGGCACTTTTTTCACGGTTTCGGCGACGATTTTCGCGGTGCGCTGTGCGCCGTATGGCGTCCAGTGCTGGTCGCCGCGGAAGTAGAAATCATGGGCCTGTTGCTCGTTGGTCAGGGGCGACAGATCCGGCACCCAGTAACCCATCTTGCTGAAGCGACCGAGCATGGCCTGATAGTTTTTCAGGGCCTTGTCGTAGTCGTATTTGGCGCGCTCGGCCGGAAACAGTTTGTTGCGATCCACCAGGCCGCGGGTCGGTTGATAGACCACCACCAGTTCCACACCTTTGCTCTTGAAGGCATCGTGCAATTCCTGCAGGCGGCGGTAGCCGGCTGGCGTGGTGTCGAACTCGGTGCGCAGGTCTTCCTGGGTACGGAACAGCCAGTCGCCCTGAGCCTGTATCAGGGTGGTGAAGTTCTGCTGATAGCGCGTGGTGTAGTTCTTCGCGTCATGGGCGGCAGGGCACAGGCTGCAGCATGGCTCGGCCGTGAAGGTCGGTGCCTGCGAGTCGTCTGCGCGGGCTGCTCCGGCGGCCGCCATCAGGGCCATGGTCAGGCTGGAGAGGCTCAGTAGTTTGATCAGATGTGCGTGCATAAAAATACCTTTCCTCATTCCCGCAGCTCGGTCTGGCTTTCGACGGGGTCGATCAATACGGCTTTCTTCTGGCGTACCAGCAAGTCGAGGATTTCGTCCTGACGATCGCCCAGCACACCGTTGAGGCTGATGCCGACGGGTTTGGTGGGGGCCAGCATCGATACGCGGTAAAGCTCCACGCTCAGTGGGGAGTCGATGGACAGTGGGCCGGAGCCGTTACTGGACAGCTCGCCACCGACCAGGATCAGCGACACCTCGGCGTCGAACGGGTCCAGGTCGATATCGCGGTCGGTATCGGTCAGGTCCTTGATGTGGCCGTAGACGCCCATCAGGCCGTTGGCCGTGGCGACGTTTTCGTAGAGCTTGATGTTCACGCTGTTGCGCACGCGGATGCCGTGGCGGCGGTTGGCGATGACGCGGTTGCCCCACAGCAGGTTGTTGCCGCTTTCGTACAGGGTGATGCCGTCGGTGTGGTTCTGGTAGATCTCGTTGTAGGCGACGATGTTGTTGACGCTGTTACGGTCCAGTACCACGCCGGAGAGTTTGTTGTTGTGGCTCTTGTTGCGGAAGATGAAGCTGTTGTCGACTTCCCGGGAAATGATGATCCCGTGCTTCTTCTTGGTTCCGTAGACGTTGTTCTCGGCAATGATCAGGTTGTGCGAACGGTCGTGGGGGTCAATGCCGTAGACGATGTTGTCTTTGTAGGTATTGCCCTTGATCACGAAGTCGCGTGTCTCGTAGCAGTAGAAGCCGTACCACATGTCCGCGAACTCCGAGTCGATGATCCAGCCGGTCGGCTCGGGACGGTTCAGGATCTTCGCGGTGTTGGGCGTGTACTGGGAAATACTGATGCCGTAGGACTTGCTCTGGTCGTAGCCCATGCTCGACATTCTGGTGTTGGCGATCCAGGTTTCGGAGCCACCCCAGGTCAGCACGAACGGCCGGAATTCGTCGGGCTTGCGGTAGAGCGCCAGGCCGTTACGGGTTTCACTCCAGGCATCGACCTTGGTGTGGGTGATCAGCATCTTGCCTTCGCTGACGATGAATGACCCTTTCTCCTGAGAAAGACGCAGTTCCTTTGTCTGCTTGTCGATCTCGAAGATGCCGGTTTCCTTGACCAGAATCGGCAGGCGCGCCACATAGACCCCCGGCGACACTTCGCTCAGGAATTGCTTGGGCACCTTTTTCTCCAGGTCCTGCATGTTCACATAGCCGTCGGAGATCATGATGGCTTGCGGGATGCCGCGCTGGCGGGCCACCCACTCGGCCATCTTGTTATCGCCGCCGATGAACTCCTTCAGGCCTGTTTCCTCCATCATGCGGGCCACGGTGACTTTGCCTGGCTTGCTGCGGTCGATCTTTTTCAGGGCCGCCTCGGCGGTGTAACCGCTGAGGTCGGGCAGCACAGGTTTTTCCATGGCCAGCGGTTCGATCGGCGCGCTGCTGACGGTGTAGCTCTTGGCCTGTTGCAGTTCCTTGACGGCGGCAGGAGCGACCGGCGCAGTGTTGGCCAGTGCCGCATGACTGGTCAGCAACAGCGCGCTGCTCAGCACTGCGCTTTCGAGCAGGGCGTGAGGCCAGGCGCGGTTGCGCACATTGCTTGATTGACTGTTCATCTCATCGCACTCCTTTGGCGGTTCGCATCAGAAGCGCCAGATGACGTCGACAATGGCGCGGTGCATGTAGCTGTCCACGTCGCTGTGGTAGGCGTCGCCGGGCTTGAAGACACCTGCCCGCAAGCGCACCAGTGCCGAAGGTTCGTCGATCGACTGGCTGACTGCGGCAGGCAGCAGGCCCTGTTTGAAATACTTGGTGACGACCAGATCCATCTCCTGACCCAGGTCCTTGCGACCGTCTTCCAGTGGCAGGGAGCTGAAGGTGTTGGTCGGTACGCCGTTGGTGTCTGTGAGTTCCCGGACAGGGTTGATGCCCGCGCCGCCGATACCGGAGTTGCCGTCCACGCGACGGAACTTGTGGTAGATCAGGGAGGCGTCGTACTCGTCGTTCATGCGCCACGAAGCGAACAGCGTGCCGGTTTCCACGTTGGCCATTTCGCCCTGGAAAGCTTCACCGAAACGGTGGATGCGCGAACGGGTACCGGTCCAGTTGGAGCGGTTACTCTCCAGGCCGTTCTGGACGTAGTCCTTGCTGGCGCGGGAGTAGGCGGCACCGACCTGCCATTGCGGATCGAGACGGAACCTCACGCCCAGGTCGGTCGCCCAGCCGTTGAGGTCGCGGCTGTTCTTCTCGCCGGCCAGGTACTGGTCGGTCGCGCTGTTGTAGTTCGCGCCGATTTCATCGCGATCGCCGGTCAGCCAGGTCAGGCTGCCCCAGTAGTTGATCGGGTTGGTGTTGCGGTAGTTGTAGGCATCGCTGTCGGCGTGCAGGCCCAGCCAGGTCAGGTCGCCGGTGGACGTCTTGTCCAGATCGTCCAGCACTTCGTTCTGGTTCTTGAGCTTGCCGTCGTCATGGCTGTAGTGGGCACGAATGCCTGCCCAGTGACCGGGGGTCCATTGATAGCTGGCCGAACCGAACACGTGCATGCGGTCTTCGTCGTCCGCGGCCAGTTCGGTCAGGTCGGTACGGTATTCGCTGAAGCGTTCTGCAACACCCAGTTCGGCGCGCAGCAAGGTGGTGTCGAAGGTCCAGTTGATGGCTTCGATGTTGGTGTCGTGCCACTGACCATCATCGTTGCGCAGGCGCTGACGGCCCACCTTGAGGATTTCGCCAGGGTAGGGTGTGAAGCCGCTGTAGCCGACCCAGAACTCGCGCAGGGCTGCATAGGTCTTGTCGACTTCGCGTTCGCTGGCATTGCCGCGTGAAATCTGGGTGCCGGTTTCGCCAGCGGTGCTGGTGGTGGTCTGTTCCAGCGGGTCGGTCTGGATCGTGTCGGTGGCGGTCACCACCTGGCCCATGGCATAGGCGCTCCAGTTACCACGTTCGCCATACACCCATGGGCGCAGATCCAGACCCAGACCGTTGACGTCGCCGCCCGAGCGGGTGCCCAGATCGCGGTCGTTCTCAGCCTGTGCGCTGATTTTCACTTCGAGGCCGAAGTTCTGTTCTTCAGTCAGGGCTGCCAGTGTCGGGCAGGCCCAGAGCAGGGTGAAGCCAAGGCCCATGCCGGCGGCCATCAAGGGATTCAACTTCATAGTGCTTCCTCACCGTCTTTTTCTTCTGTCAGGGTCTGGACCAGTACGTTCTGTCTGGCGCTGAGACCCCGGATCTTTTGCTCGCGTTGCAGCAGCGCCTTGGCGGCGGCGAGCTTTTCAGGCGGTAGTTGGGCGTCGAGTTCCTGTGCAAGTTCCGTGGCTTGAGGTGTGCCTTGAGCCAGGGCCAGTTGGCCGAAGACCCAGGCGTTGACTGGATCGGGCATGGTGCCCTTGCCCTGGGAGAACAGTTGCGCCATGGCGAAGTCGGCGCTGTTCTGGCCGCCACGGGCGGCGATCAGCAGTTCGTCCACGGCCTTCTGTGAGTGGACCTCGCCCAGGTAGCCCCGGCGATAGATCTGACCCAGGTAGTAATGGGCGGAGATTTCGGTCGGTGCGGCTTTTTTCAGGTGTTCTTCAGCTTTCTGTGCGTCGGCCGGCACCCATTTGCCTTCGTAGTAGAGGCGACCCAGCAGCAGTTCGGCGCGGGGTTGGTCCGCGGCACGGCCGTTGTCCAGGTACTCCATCATCTTGTCGACGTCACCCAGCTCCGGGAAGTCGTAGAGCAGCTTGGCCAGGGTGACCCAGGAAACCGGGTAGCCGGGCGCGATATCTTCCAGCAGTTGCTGAGCCGTCTTTTCGTCCGGCGTGCCGATCTGGCTGTCGCCCAGTACACGGGCCACGCCATCGACCCGCTGGGCGCTGACACGACCGGAAGCGTGGGCGCTTTGCAGTTGTTTGATCAGCGCGGCCTGTTGTTCGGTCTGGCCTCGTTTCTGGTAGACCGTGGCCAGCTCGACGTAGCAGATATCGGTGCTGTTGAGCGCCTGTTTGCAGATGCTTTCGACTTCGTCCAGATGCTGGTCGTAGGTGCCCTGGGTGCGATACAGCAGCACCTGGGCCAGACCGGCTTCCGGATAACCCGTGGCGCGCCACTGGTTGATCTTCTGCTGTGCATCCACATTCGGGAAGCTGTGCGGGTATTGCAGATACAACATGGCCAATGGCAGCAGGGTGCCGGACTCGCCGTTGGCGAAAGCCTTCATGAGCAAGGCTTCGGCTTCGTGATGCTCGGCTTCCGTCGCATCGGGCTTGACCGCCAGCAGACGCCCCAGACGCGATTGCGCCCGAGGAGACGTTTCAGCGGCGGCGCGGTAGGTGGCTTCTGCCTCTTTGAGCTGGGCTGGGTCACCCGTTGTGACCTGGAGGTCGGCGAGGCCGACTTGTGCATCGCTGTAGCCCAGGTCCGCCAGTTGCCGATAGTTCTGCTGTGCCAATGCGATATCGCCGTTTTTCAGGGCTTCATTGGCAAGGCGTTGATCGGGCAGGCCGGCACAGCCGCTCAGGCCGATCGCAACGGCGAGGCTCAATAGCGTGGGGGTCGACAGGCGTCGTAATGGGCTGTTCATGATTACAGACCCGCAGCCATGGCTTTATCGATCAGCCAGTTCACGGACGGGCCACGGTCGCTGACGACTTCGACAGGGCGACCGGCCAGCGAGCTGCTCAGGCTTTCGTCGGGTTTGATCTGTACGCGAATGTCAGTGGACAGGTCGGCATCGCTCAGGTTGGCGCTGCTGATGATCTGACCGGTACGCACCTGATCTTCACCGGCGATCTGGAAGCTGACACGGGTGCCTGGCTTGACGTCGTTGAACTGGCGATAAGTGAAGCGTGCTTCAACGGTGGCAGGCGCGTTGCGTGGTGCCAGCTGGAAGATCACCTGACCTTTGGACGCGAACTGACCGTCGGCCACCAATTGGCGGACAACGACGCAATCGCACGGGCTGGTCATGGTGCCGCTCAATTGTTTGCCGTACAGCTCTTCGATCTTGGCTGGCTGCAGGTCTTCACCGGCCAGGCCACCTTTGAGCATGTCCAGCATGCTGGTGTTGAAGGTCGCCAGCGGTGCGCCTTTGACGGCTTCGCCATTGACGGTTACCAGGCTTTGCACGGTTCCTTCGCGAGGCATGGTGACCTCCATGCTCGGTACCGAGACCAGGCCTGCCGAAGCGTGGCTGACGAAGTACAGACCGTAGACGGTCTTGAAGATGAAACCGAAGGCGGCCAGACCGACGACGAAGATCCCCAGGCTGAATGTCACGGCGCGCAGGCGACCCAGAGTGCTCATGCCCGCGGATTCACCCTTGGTCTTGCGAGCCTTGGTGAAGTTGTCGCGCTGCAGGGTGGCCAGCACCTCACCCATGCTGACGATGTCGCCGCTCAGGTGGGAGGTGATGATGTGGCGCAGGGTCGCAATGTCCTGGGCTTCAAGGTTCTGGAACTGGCAGCCGACACGGCCATTGGAAGGATTCACGGAGCGGATCTGCAGTTCAACGTCCATGGCCAGGCCAAGGTTGTCGATCAGAAACTGCAGGCGTCCCTTGATCACTTCGCCGGTGGTCAGTTTGATCTGGCTGGGAGCAATGAAACTCAGGCCACCGGCCGACAGGTCTTCGATACGGACCAGAGGAGCATTCTGCTCACCGGTGAGCAGGCGCAGCTTGGCGGGAATCTTGACCCGGGCGTGCTGGCGCTGGGCTTCGGATTCATGGACGACGTTCGCATTCACGGCTGTATTCATGGCTATTTTTCCTACTTAAATCGATTGATTCATTGGCCCGGTCAAACCATCGTCAGCAGTACTGCGATGAAGATGGTGCCAGCTGAAAAAGTCATGGTTCGGGACGACCAGGTGTTGAACCAGCCCTGAAAGCTGGCCATGTCACGGCTGAGTTTCGTGTCCTGGCGGGTCCAGGACTGTCGGTCCAGGCGGAAGAAAACGTAGATTTTCATCAGGGCGCCGACGATCTGGTTGTAATAGAGAATGATGGGGTAGGCAGGCCCTATCCTGTGTCCCGAGCAGGACAGCAGCAGTGTCAGGATCAGGCGGGTCATGCCGATCCACAGCAGGTACATCAGGATGAATGCGCCGCCGTACTTGAAGCTGGCAATGATGGCGACGGTCAGGCCCAGAATGGATGTCCACATCGACACGCGCTGGTCGAACAGCACCACGCTGGTGAACAGCCCGAGGCGACGGATGCCCAGGCCCAGTGCGCGGGAGTTCTGACGCAGGTTGTTGCCGTACCAGCGGTACATCAGCTTGCGACTGGCCTTGAAAAAGCTCTTTTCAGGTGGGTGCTCGACGGTGTTGATCGCGGCATCGGGCACGTAGAAGGTGTCGTAACCCAGGCGCATCAGGCTGAACCAGCTCGATTTGTCGTCGCCGGTCAGGAACTTGAACGTCCCCAGACGCCAGTGCTTGAGCGAGTCGCTTTCCACGTCGGCGATGAATTCCGGGTCGGTGACCACGGCCGCGCGGAACACCGACATGCGACCGGTCATGGTCAGCACGCGCTTGGACAGGGCCATGGAGCACATGTTGATGTGGCGCTGGGCGAAACGCAGCTTGTGCCATTCGCTCATGATGTAGCCGCCACGCACTTCACAGAATTCGTTGGTGGTCAGGCCACCGACATTCTCGAACAACTGGAACCACGGAACAGTCTTGCTGACGACGCCTTCGTTGAGCACGGTGTCGCCATCGATCACGGCCACGACTGCGCGCTCGTCGGGCAGGTGGCGGGAAATGGCGCGGAAACCGTAGGCCAGGCCGTCACGCTTGCCGGTGCCGGGAATACGGACGAAGTCCAGTTTGACCCGGTCAGGCGGGTTCAGCCTTGCCCACATGCTCTTGACCAGCAGCTCATCGGACATTTCCACCAGCGAGCAGACGACAGTGGTCGGCAGGCCGCAGTTGATCGCTTCACGGATGACCGAGCTGTACACCTGGGCGGTGGTCAGGGCATCGATCCGGAAGCTGGTGACCATCAGGAACACATGCGACGGATCGGCCGACTTGCCCAGCTTGCGCAACTTGCGACGCAGGTGCGGGTAGACGATGTACAGAAACAGCATCCCGCGGATGAAGTGCGTGATGCCCATGGAGTAACGCCAGATACCGACGGCGCCAATCAGGAAAATAAAGTTCTTTGACTGGGAGTCAAAGATACTGGTGGGCAATGCCGTGGCGATGCCCATCAACAAACATAAATAAAACAGCCAACCGGCGGCCTCTAATAGGCCGTGTTTTAGCCTGTCCATAAATTCGTATCCCAAAGTCAGTTGCAAGCCTCAAGCCCCAAGCTGCAAGCATTAGGCTTGAGCTTGTGGCTTGGTGCTTGAGCTTGGTGCTTGCGGCTGATTTACCAGCAGATACCTTCGGCCCGACCGCTTTCACCCGTGGTCTTGGACATGAAGCCCACCAGGTCGACAACGTGCTTGCCAGCCGGGGCCTTGTCGGCCAGGGAGCGGAAGCGCTCGTCGCGGTTGCCCAGGATGATGACGTCGGAATCGTTGATGACCTTGTCGAAGTCCGAGTTGAGCAGGGACGACACGTGAGGGATCTTCGATTCGATGTAATCCTTGTTGGCACCGTGGACGCGGGCGTATTCGACGTTGCTGTCGAAAATGCTCAGGTCGAAGCCTTTACCGATCAGCATCTCGGCCAGCTCTACCAGCGGGCTTTCGCGCAGGTCGTCGGTGCCGGCCTTGAAGCTCAGGCCCAGCAGGGCGACTTTGCGAGTGTCGTGGCTGGCCACGATGTCGAATGCGTTCTGGACCTGGGACACGTTGCTGCGCATCAGGGAGTTGAGCAGCGGTGCTTCCACGTCCAGGCTGCCTGCACGGTAGGTCAGGGCGCGAACGTCTTTCGGCAGGCAGGAACCGCCGAAGGCGAAGCCTGGACGCATGTAGTACTGGGACAGGTTCAGTTGCTTGTCCTGGCAGACCACTTCCATCACTTCACGGCCATCGACGCCGACCGCCTTGGCGATGTTGCCGATTTCGTTGGCGAAGGTGACCTTGGTGGCGTGCCAGACGTTGCAGGTGTACTTGATCATTTCGGCAACGGCGATGTCCTTGCGGATGATCGGTGCGTCCAGTTCTTCGTACAGGGATTGCAGAACGTCACCGGAAGCCTTGTCGAATTCACCGATAACGGTCATTGGCGGGTGATCGTAGTCTTTGATCGCGGTGCTTTCGCGCAGGAACTCAGGGTTCACGGCTACGCCGAAATCGACACCGGCTTTCTTGCCCGAGCAGTCTTCCAGAATCGGGATGACCACGTTGGCGACTGTGCCCGGCAGTACGGTGCTGCGGACCACGATGGTGTGGCGGGAGGTCTTGTCGCGCAGGACGTAACCGATTTCGCGGCATACCGATTCGATGTAGTCGAGTTCCAGATCGCCGTTTTTCTTGCTGGGCGTGCCCACGCAGATCATCGACACGTCCGTGGCACGGATGGCTTCGGAGAAGTCCGTGGTGCCACGCAGTTTACCGTTGCGGATACCCTGGCTCAGGAGGTCTTCCAGGCCCGGTTCAACGATAGGCGATTTGCCGTTATTGATGAGGTCGATCTTGGTACTGGAGATATCCACACCAACAACATCATGACCCCGTGCAGAAAGGCAACCGGCACATACTGCACCGACGTAACCCAAACCAAAGATGCTGATACGCATCGTACTCTCCTCGATTTTTCACGCCATAAGTTGGCTGGATATTAATTTTGGCCAGCAGATGTCACACGCAGTCATTCAGGCTTGTTAAAGCCCTGTAACTAACGCAGGCATATTTAATGAATGAGCGCCCAAATAAACGAGGCGAACTCAAATGACACTAAGCACAAGTGGCAAGTGTCCTGTCCTTACTGGGCAGGCTCATGCTCTCTTGGATGTGGCAAACCACTTCCTGTCTAGCGATCCCTGGCAGTTTCTGGTCTGGAAGACCCTGAAGCCCTGCTCTAAACATCCTTCGGATGTTCCGCTTGTCTACCTACTTCAACTAGTGATGTGAGTTTTGATTTCAGTACCCAGTCTGTTGAACCGAAAAATTCAAACTTGTTTTGGGTAACTTCCTTTTACTCTCGTAGCGATGTAAGTGATCTCTTACAGGCTTGTCGAGAATTGTTACGGGATGTAGGAGCGTACGTGTTCCCGATTAGTTCCGGGCCACTCGTCCTCTTTTTGAGAGTTTTTTTAAAAAGGTTGAAAACGCGGATGGTTGCAAAGTGATGGCAACTAGCGCGGAGCCCTTAGTTGTAGAGGGCTTTAAACGAGAGGGTGTTTTTTTGCTATCACGGAAAAAATTCAAAGTGCCATCACTCAAAAAAATGTTATTTTTTTGAGAAAAGTACCTGAAAAAATACACGTGATTTTTATTGGTGTTTATTTGACGCCATAAAGTCGTCGTTTCGGGGTTGAGATAGAGCATCTGTGCTGCGTAGCGCCGGGGCGCCACGCAGTCTTGACGCCACTACTCCTGGGGGCTGTCGCGCAGGAAGACCAGTTTGTCCGGGCTGGATTGCTCGCTGCTGTAGCGATAGCCCTGCACATCGAATGCCTTCAGTGCTTCCGGGGTATTGATCCGTTCTGTAATCACGAAACGGCTCATCATGCCGCGGGCTTTCTTGGCATAGAAACTGATGATCTTGTACTGGCCGTTTTTCAGGTCCTTGAACTCTGTATCGATGATGCGGGCCTTGAGGGCCGAGCGTTTGACCGCCGAGAAGTATTCGGTGGAGGCCAGGTTCAGCAGCAGGTCGTCACCCTGATCGGCCAGTGCCTGATTCAACCATTCACTGATGCGCGTGCCCCAGAAGGCATACAGGTCCTTGCCACGGGCATTGGCCAGCTTCGTGCCCATTTCCAGGCGATAGGGCTGCATCAGGTCCAGGGGGCGCAGCAGACCATAAAGACCCGAGAGCATGCGCAGATGCTCCTGGGCGTAGGAGAGCTGAGCGTCCGTCAGCGTCTCGGCCTGCAGGCCGGTATACACATCGCCTTTAAAGGCGAGCAGCGCCTGTTTGGCGTTTTCCGGTGTGAAGGCTGGTGTCCAGCTGCCGAAACGTGCCGCGTTCAAGCCCGAGAGTTTGTCGGACAGGTGCATCAGTTCACCGATCTGCGCCGGGGTCAGCTCGCGCAATTGAGTGATCAACTCCTGAGAGTGATCCAGGTATTGCGGCTGGGTGAAGCGCTCGGTGGTGGGCGGGGTCTCGTAATCGAGGGTTTTCGCTGGGGAAATCACCATCAGCATGAAATCGTCTCCTTTAGTCGTCGGGCGATTCTATGGGGTGATGGCAGATGACTCCAGCTATGGTGGCGATAGAGACCCGCTTTGTATCTGTCCGGACATGAGGCGTGGCAGCCGGATCGGCTATAGTGCCGGGCGATGACGTTGGCATTGGATCGAGAGGGCATTGGTTTTGCGTATCGTTTTAGCAGTTTGCGCGTGTCTGTTCTGGTTTGAGGCTCATGCCGCGATGCCTGAGATCGCGACGATGGATCGCAGTGTATGGCCCGAGCAACTTGAAACGCCTGCCTTGTTCGATGTCGCCTCCCGCGCAGAGATTCTGGCTTTCGCCCATGCCTTGTCTGTCAGCGAGACGCAGGGCGAGGAGGGGCTCAAGCAGCGGCTGGGACTGCGCTATATCAATGTGTCGTCACTGAATGTGGTTCGCCATCGCTTGTGGCAGCGGTTGCTGGAGAACTATCAGGCGGCGCAGAAAAGCTGCGACGAGGACGCCAACTTCTGTGTGCTGGTCGAAGACATGGATCAGCTCCGTCAGCGAGCCGAGGAGTACAAGGTCTCGAACGACTCGTTTTATGCGGCCTGGGCAGCCCCCAGCGCGGCCTTCCATGAGCGCTACCTGACTGAGCTGCTGTACATGGCGGCCCTGTTCCCCCAGACCAGCAGTGAAATCGAACGCTACAACTCCGATGAGATGAGTGGCGATGAAATGCCTGATCGCACGTTCATGCTCAATTTCGACAGCGGTCCCGGTCCGGTGGATGGCAATACGGACTGGCTGGCCGATTTCATGCGCCAGCAGAAAATGACGGCCACCTTCTTCGTGCTGGGCAAAAACCTGCAGGCGCGCCTTGAAAGCAGTTCGGCGAGCCGCCTGCAAGCCCTCTATCGCCAGCAATGCGTGGGTGTGCAGGGGTGGGAATACCGTTCGCACAGCAACTGGGTCGACTGGCAGGATTCGGTGCAACGCAGTGTCGGGCTGGTGGAGCGGGTTCTGCCGGATAACTTCGTCCCGCTGTTCCGTCCGCCCTATGGCCACCGTCGGGCCGACAGCGGTGAGTTTTTCCGTTCACAGCACCTGCGTGTGTCGTTGTGGAACATCGATGCCCAGGATGCCACCGGACGGCTGTCTGCCGAGCAGGTGGGGGATCGCGTGTTGACGCTCATGCTGCTCTGGCGCAAGGGAACGGTGGTGTTTCACGATCAGGGCAACAAGGCGCAATCGGCGCTGCCGTTGCTGCTGGCCAGGACGGCGCAAAGTGAGCTGATCTGGGATGACTGCCGGAATCTCTCTGAAAACCCCGAAGAACAAGGGGAGCCGACGGTGATTGAGGAGGGAGAGGAGCAGGTTCCCGAGGCTGATTCGCCTTGAGATGACTTCGGACTGTAAACGTGCAGAGAGCGCTCGCCAAGCGCTATTCGTCATACTGTGAAATAAACTTCAAAAAACTGTCAAAGAGCTTTTTTCTGTCATCGGTTTTGCTGTATTACGACAACAGACCGCCGAAACCTGCAACACAGGTGGCGTCCTCAACGACCCATCTTGAGCAACCTTCTTTCCTGCCTCAAGGGAAGATACCGGCGGCCTTTTCGTGGCGCAGCCTTGTCGTGTTCTGCGCCGCCTGGCTTCTATAAAGGTGAGCGAGTATGGATGATCACGGACGCAACCCTTCCACTAACCAGCCTATCCTTTACGTGCTCGATACCAACGTATTGATCCATGATCCAAACGCACTGCTGAACTTTGAAGAACACCACGTTGCCATTCCCATGACGGTCCTGGAGGAGCTGGACAAACTCAAGGATGGCAAGCATTCGGTGGCTGCCGAATGTCGCCAGGCCATTCGCCTGATCGACAAGACACTGGGTGAAGCGTCACCGGAAGAAGTCGAGAAGGGTGTCCCTATCGACCGGGGGACGGGCGTATTCAAAGGTTTTCTCTCCATCCTGATGAGCCGGCGCGAGGAGCCCAACAGCTTTCTTCCAGAGCATCTGAACGACAACATCATCATCAACCAGCTGGTTGACCTGCATGCGCGCGACAAGGATTTGCGCCTGGTGCTGGTGACCAAAGACATCAACATGCGCCTCAAGGCGCGGGCTTGCGGGATTGCCGCCGAGGACTACAGCACTGACCAGCTGGTCGATGACGTCTCGCTGCTGTCGCGTGGGTATCACGATATTTCCGGCTCGTTCTGGGACCGGGTCAGCAAGGTCGAAACCCGGCAGGACCATGGCCGTACCTGGCACCGCGTGCAAATGACCGAAGCCTTGCCTGCGGTTCACATCAACGAGTTCATCATTGACGAACAGGGTTTCGTCGGCTGGATCAAGGGTGTCAGGAACGACGAGCTGCTGATTCTGGACATGCACCAGGAGCCGTTGCTGCATCAGGAAGCCTGGGGCTTGAAACCACGTGATATCTATCAAGGGTTGGCGCTGTTCGCGTTGCTTGACCCGGATATCCATCTGGTCAACCTGTCTGGTGCAGCCGGTTCGGGCAAGACCATTCTGGCGCTGGCCGCTGCCATTGAGCAGACCATGGTCAGCAAACGCTATCGCCGCATCATCGCGACCCGCAGCGTGCAAGGCCTGGATCAGGAAATAGGCTTCCTGCCCGGCACCGAAGCGGAAAAAATGGAGCCCTGGCTGGGGGCGATCACCGACAACCTCGAAGCCTTGCACATGGATGACGAAAACACCCATGGCAGCGTCGACTACATCCTCAGCAAAGTGCCGTTGCAGTTCAAATCCCTCAACTACATCCGGGGCCGCAGCTTCCAGCAAAGCCTGATCCTGATCGATGAGTGCCAGAACCTGACACCGCACCAGATGAAAACCATCATCACCCGTGCCGGTGCCGGTTCCAAAGTGGTCTGCCTGGGTAACCTGGCGCAGATCGATACCCCTTACCTGTCGGCCACCAGCTCGGGCCTGACCTATCTGACGGAGCGCTTCAAGGACTTCCCCAACGGCGTGCACATCACCCTGCAAGGGGTGCCACGCTCCGTACTGGCCGAGTATGCGGAGAGTCATCTGTAAAGCTGCAAGCTTCAAGAGGTAAGCTGCAAGCTATAAGCGGGAAGCCTGAGCACGATCCCGCTTGTAGCTTGTAGCTTGTAGCTAACGCCCCGAGCTATCTACAATCGCCTCTCCTGTTCCGGAGTAAGGCTGTGCTGACTCATCTCGATTCCCAAGGTCGCGCCAATATGGTCGACGTCACCGATAAAGCCGTGACGTCCCGTGAGGCTGTGGCCCAGGCGCGTGTTCGCATGTTGCCGCAAACCCTGCAAATGATCGTCAGTGGCGGGCATCCCAAGGGGGATGTGTTTGCCGTTGCACGTATCGCCGGCATTCAGGCGGCGAAGAAAACCAGTGATCTGATTCCGCTCTGCCATCCGCTGATGCTCACCAGCGTCAAGGTCGAACTCAGTGCCGAAGGGGAAGACGCGGTGTCGATCGTCGCTCGTTGCAAGCTGGCCGGGCAGACCGGCGTGGAAATGGAAGCCCTGACCGCCGCCAGCGTGGCAGCCCTGACCATTTATGACATGTGCAAGGCGGTCGATCGCGGCATGGTCATCGAGTCGGTCCGGTTGCTGGAGAAGCTGGGGGGCAAGAGCGGCCACTTCGTTGCCGATGCGCCGGAGGCATCATCATGAGTGTGCAGGTGCAATATTTCGCCCGTTATCGTGAGGCGCTGGGCCTGGAGGGCGAGCGTGTCGAGGGCGAGTTCGCCACCCTGGAGGCACTGCGTCAGCACCTGCTGCTGCGCGGCGAGGCCTGGCAGGTGCTGGCCGAGCAGAACCTGATGTGCGCTCGCAATCAGGAGCTGTGTCAGCTGGACGAGCCGCTGGAAGAGGGCGATGAAGTGGCGTTCTTCCCGACCGTGACCGGAGGCTGAGCATGGCCATTCGCGTTCAGGCCGCGGCCTTCGATCCAGGTAGTGAAGTCAATGCCCTGCATGCAGCCAATGTCGGCATCGGCGCAGTGGTCAGCTTTGTCGGCTATGTGCGGGATTTCAACGAGGGGCGTGAGGTGTCCGGCATGTTTCTGGAGCACTATCCGGGCATGACCGAAAAGGCTCTGGCAAAGATCGTTGCCGAGGCTGAACAGCGCTGGCCTCTGCTCAGGCTTGAAGTGCTGCACCGTGTGGGTCCGCTTGAACCGGGTGAACCCATCGTCTTCGTCGGGGTGGCCAGCGCCCATCGTCAGGCGGCGTTCGAGGCCTGCGATTTCGTCATGGATTACCTCAAGACACGCGCGCCATTCTGGAAGCGCGAGAACACGTCAGAAGGCCCGCGCTGGGTCGAAGGGCGTCATAGCGATCAGACCGCTGCGGATCGCTGGAAGTAACCTGCTCTTTTTCGCCTGATCCCTGGCCCTGCCATGTTTTCCCCGTTTCAAGGGCAGGGAAAGGCGTATCTGCAAAAAAATTACAGTTCTGGTGCATTCGGCAGATAAATCTGTTCGCCATACGAACGTGTACGTAATAGCGGTATGCACGTTTTGAACAGTTTTCTTTTGAAACGCCCGGAGTATGAGTGTGAAAAGACTGCAGCAGGTTTTGGTAACAGGGATCACGACGGCAACGCTTTTGCTGGTCGGTGGCTGCGCAACGGAGAGCTCTCGTGCTCTGCCGGTGGCAAAGGTCGAAAGTGCAAATTACGCCTGGTCTGGCGTGCGTTACCCCGTTGCGGTGGGTAAGTTCGATAACCGCTCCAGTTACATGCGCGGCATCTTCTCGGATGGCGTCGACCGCCTGGGCGGTCAGGCCAAGACGATCCTTATCACGCACATGCAGCAAACCAACCGCTTCAATGTGCTGGACCGCGACAACATGGCGGAAATCCAGCAGGAGGCGGCCATCAAGGCCACGGCTCAGCGCCTGAAAGGTGCTGATTATGTGGTGACCGGCGATGTGACCGAGTTCGGTCGCAAAGAAGTCGGCGATCATCAACTGTTCGGTTTGCTGGGCCGTGGCAAGACCCAGATCGCTTACGCGAAAGTGGCCTTGAACATCGTCAATATCAGCACTTCCGAAGTGGTGTTCTCCACTCAGGGCGCCGGTGAGTACGAACTGTCGAACCGTGAAATCATCGGCTTCGGCGGCACGGCCAGTTATGACTCGACACTGAACGGCAAGGTCCTTGATCTGGCCATGAGTGAAGCCGTCAACAACATGGTTCGCGCCCTCGACAGCGGTGCCTGGAAACCGACTGCCAACTGATTTTTCAAAAAGGGAATTGTGATGTATTCGAGTCGTTCGTTGCGCACACTCGCCATGCTGTTGCTGGCGGGTGCGGGACTGGCTGGCTGCGCCCAGCCGAAAACCCTGTACCAGTGGGGCAGTTATCAGCCTGAGGTGTATGAGTATTTCAAGGGGGAGTCCAAGGAAGAACAGGTAGCCAAACTGGAAGAGGACCTGCAGAAGATCCGCTCCACCAACGCCACCCCGCCACCGGGCTATCACGCTCAACTGGGCATGCTTTACGGCAGCCTGGGCAAGGATGATCAGATGGTCCAGCAGTTGAATACCGAGAAGGCGCTGTTTCCGGAGTCCACGACCTACATGGACTTCCTGCTCAAGAACGCCCGGACAGGAGTCGCCAAATGAATGCCCGTTTGATGAAGATTGCCGCGAGCCTGTTTGCCGTGGCCTTGCTGTCCGGCTGTGCAACCCCCAAGACGGTCGACTATTCGGCGTTCAAGGCCAGCAAGCCTCGTTCGATTCTGGTGTTGCCGCCGGTCAACGAGTCGCCAGATGTCAAAGCGACTTACAGTACGTTCTCCCAGGTGACTTACCCGCTGGCCGAGTCGGGCTACTACGTCTTGCCGGTGGCGCTCGTCGATGAGACGTTCCGCAACAATGGCCTGACCAACGCCAACGATATCCAGGCAACTTCGCCGGCAAAACTGCGGGAGATCTTCGGTGCTGATGCCGCGATGTACATTACGGTCAAGCAGTACGGCACCACCTATATGGTGATCAGCAGTCAGACCATCGTGACCGTGACGGCCAAGCTGGTTGACCTGCGTACAGGCACGGCACTGTGGACCGGGTCGGCGACGGCGTCCAGCGATGAAGGTGGTAACAACAGTGGGGGCGGGCTGGTCGGCATGCTGATTACCGCAGCGGTCAAGCAGATCATCAACAGCGCAACCGATGCCGGTCATCCGATTGCCGGTATCGCCAGCAATCGTCTGTTGTCGGCGGGGCAACCTGCCGGGTTGCTGTACGGGCCGCGTTCGCCGAAATACGGCACGGATTGATCGTTTCGCGAATGAATTCGCTCCTACGGTAGGAGCGGATTCATCCGCGAAAGACCTCAGGCCTTGCGCACCACCGCCTGCAGCAACTCGGTCGGTGGTA